>CAMWXA010000080.1 GCA_947178035.1 uncultured Lachnospiraceae bacterium
TTGCAGGCGTTGTATATTTTGTTCCGAACGAAACATTCTTAAATGATATTGTCTCCTCCATTCAGATCGGGGACAACAGCAGGGCGTACATGATCAATAAGTCAGGCGATACGATCGCTGACATAACCCTTGATACTATTATGGTTCAAAATATCGAAAGCCAGTCGCAAAGCGACGCTTCCCTGAAAGACCTGGCTGCCATTCACGAGTCCATGCGCCGGGGCGAAAACGCTTTTGGAAGCTATGAAAGCACAGACGGTGCCATGTTTGTGGCTTACGCACCGGTAAATGACACCGATGGCTGGAGCATTGCAGTTACCGCACCGCAGATGAACTATCTGGCTGCTACATACAATGACATCTATATTAATATAGCAGTAATTGTGATTTCCACGCTCGTCTCCATTGTAATTGCCCTGATGCTGGCTGGCAGCATCAGCAAGCCGATGAAAGCCTGTGCAGAGCGTATGAAACTGCTGGTCGAAGGAGATCTGGAGACGCCGATGCCCGCGATTACCACCAAGGATGAAACTGGTATGCTTATGAAATCCACCGCTTCACTGGTGGAGGGACTGCGCACGATGATCAATGATCTCAGTGATCTGCTGGCCGGATTGGCCAATCAGGATCTAAGTGTCCAGACCCAGCACAGAGAAGCTTACGTGGGCACTTTCCAAAATATCTTACGCTCCGTATATCATATGAAATCACAGCTCAATGACGTCATGCGGCAGGTCAACCACTCCGCAGAACAGGTATCCTCCGCCAGCGTACAGCTGTCTGCAAGCGCGCAGGACCTCAGTCAGGCGACGACAGAACAGGCAAGCTCTATACAGGAACTGGCATCACAGATCAGTGAAATCTCCGGGCAGGCAAAAAATACGGCTGACAGCGCACTGACACTCCGCAGCGAGACGCACCAGACCGGTGAACAGGTCGCTCAGTGCAATCAGCAGATGCAGACACTGATGCAGGCAATGAATAAGATTCAGACCAGTTCCGATGAGATTGAAAAGATTCTCAAGACAATTGAAGATATCGCATTCCAGACCAACATACTGGCGCTGAACGCGGCGGTGGAAGCCGCCAGAGCAGGCGCTGCCGGCAAGGGATTCGCCGTGGTAGCGCAGGAGGTGCGTGAGCTTGCCAGCAAATCAGCCAAGGCTGCCCAGAACACCTCCGTACTCATTGAACAGTCCACAGACGCCGTGCATGTCGGTTCAAAAATCGCAAACCACACTGCAGATGCCTTGTCAGAAGTTGTGAACAGCATACAATCCGTGGTCGGTTCCATTGACACGATTGCCGCAACCGCCAACGAACAGTCCGATGGCGTACTGCAAGTCTCTGAGGGAATCAACCAGATGGCAGTTGTCGTCCAGAACAACAGTGCGACAGCAGAGGAGGGTGCCGCAGCCAGCGAGCAGCTCTCCGCGGAGGCCATGGGATTAAAACAGCTGGTAAACCAGTTTACACTGGCTTCGAAATAACTGTGTTCCAAATCAGAAAAACCGCCGGGGTGTTGAACAGCTTAACACTCCGACGGCTTTTTGCTGCCCAACTCCCATAGCTTTAAATAGTGAGGAATGTCCTCCTTGATTGGATGTATTTTGAATGGTGCGCCGCAGCATCCGCAATGCCATTTTTCTTCCTTTTCAAACACGTATTTTACGCCGGATCTACAGCTTCCATTGACACGATTCCGGCATCCGGTGTCACTGTGGCGAAATATCTCTGCGATTCTCTCGGGACACTCCCTTAAATATGCCAGACATTTCTCTGCATTTCGGATTCGCAACTCCAGATACAGCTTTCCCGCATCGGAGGTTAATGCATAATCGTACACTGACGACTTTTTATCATAATATCGAACCGACGGACCTTCATTCGAATCCCCTTTCTTCCGTGTACACCCGCGCTTCATCAGTATCTCATCCAAAGCGAATATCACTTCCCGGTCTGCCTCGTCATGCATCTTATCCGCGACATAATCACAGCCTTCCGCCAGACTGCATGTATTCAGATCTTCCGCCAACACTTTATAATTCCATGCAATGAATGCATTGCTGAATGTTATTGAATTGGAATAGCAATTTTTTACATCTTTTAGCTGCGTATTATTTACCTTTTTGGCGACAGCGGACAGAATTCCGATCACATTTCGATTGTCTGGATAGTCAATTTCCAGATAATCTCCTGATGACAAACTGTACTTTTTCATTCCATCAAACAGAAAGCCATAATCGCACATTGCTTCCAATAAATAATTTGTCTTTTTTGCCTTGTTCCTTTTTCTGACTTCCGCCGTGTCTGTGACAAATACGCTTTCCTTAAAATCACCACAGGCAAACAGGCAGAACATGAGATGGAACAGATTCCATGGCGCGCTCCTCGCCTCCCTCGCCTGATTGGAAAAATAATCATACTCGTCAACTTTATATAACGGCAATCCGAACCTTTGAGGAGCCGCTGCCATATCCGCATACATCTGGCGAAACATCGCTCCAATTTCCCTGAACGCACTTTCAAACTCCGCATGGGAAATCTGCTGTAAAAAATCCTGATGTATTTCCAATTTTTCTGGAATGTCCACCAGCTCATTGCGGCGTACCAAAGCCCATTTGCTGACTAAATATCCATCTCTCATCATCTCTCCTGCTCCTCCCTGCAATATCGTGTCTCCGGATCATTCTTTCTTACCGCGGATTTTGATGGGGACATAGATATCGAGCTGATCGTATCCCAGAGCACGCTTAATCTCATCTATCGGATTGACCATATGACACATTGTTCTGTGCCCCGGACGCTCGTCAGGTTCAAATCCACTCTCTTCCAACCATTTTAAAATTCCTGAATATACTCTGCCGGCAATATCGTCGTCTCCGTCCACCGACATGGCCGCAGCATACAATCCCCCCTCAAACTCGATTAACTCATATGGTTTTGTGTCCTCTTCTGTGACCCAATCCTCCACCGCCCAAATCCAGACAGCTTTCATGTCCTCCTCAAACCAGAGAAAATCCGGAGCTCCATAGATCATTTTCCTGACAAGATTATTGTGCGCTTCCTGCCATTGCTGGAAAGTTTCCATAACATTTTCATAGGTATCCGCACCGGAGGAAAAGGCTCTGAAGGGGTTAATCTGAATAATCCGCACTTCCGGAGCTTTTTTCAGTTTGTCTGTGACGTCCAGCAGGCGATTTATTCTGGATGCATTTCCATCATAAGAAATATTTGCAATGCGGTTCTCTACTTTTGCGGCTCTTTCATACAGCCGCTTCACATCATCATCCCGGCTAAAATCTGCCTGTTTGATCTGTTCAACAAACTCCAGTATGATATCTCTTAAATTTGGGAGTAATGCAACCTCACCATTGATGGCCTCCACTTTTTTCCCCAGAACTTCCAAAACAATCCCGGAGCTGGATGCCTGAAATATCAATTGAATATCCTTCATGCTGATGTTCAATTTGCGCAATATCAAAATCTGCTCCAAGCGCTTAATCGCCTGCCTGTCATACAGCCTGTATGCATAATCCCTGCTTCTCGTACTTTTGATTAACCCCATACTCTCATAATAACGCAATGCGCGCGCAGATATATCATATCTTGACGACACCTCTCTTATCTTAATCAACTCTGCCATGCCAAAACTTCCTTTCCTGATTTGTCTCTATTATAAACGCTTCCCTAACGGCAGAGTCAACCCTGCGAGCCTCAAATATTAAAATTCTTGTCACATAGCACATCAAGCCATGCACAACCGCTTCGCGATGTCAGCGACATGTGCCATGGCCTGATGCATACCGATTTTGTTACCTTGCCGGCATCTGAAAGCCTGCAAGCGCCTTGTTCAGATAGTCATTAAACGGTTTCATGATTCGGAAAATCTCAGCTGTCTTTTCAAGAAATGCTTCGGCATCGTTCAGCACCTCATCCTTTACTGCATATTCCAGATACCAGCTCTTAAATTTTAAGTACTGGGCCTGCGGATGTTCCTTGTCATATCCCGCGGGCACATTCTTTAACGCCGTTCCCTGTACTGTAAAGTATTTCTCAAACTCCGCTCCATGGATAATCTCTTCCCATTCCGCACCGTTCATTACAATATAATCCCGTATCATCGCTGTCGCATCCTTGAACATATCTGCAAACAGCCCGCCTCCGAGGAAAGACTGGTTCCCTGGCTTGATCATAATGTAATACCCCACCGGAACCGGCAGCTTACCCATCGAGGAAATATGCGCCCGAAACGCCGGATTGTAGGGCGATTTGTCATGACTAAACCGGGTGTCCCTCACCAGCTTAAATGTGAGATCCTTCGGCGCATTCTGTACCACACTGCTGTCAAATTTCCCAATCCGAAGAATCAGGTCCTGGAGCAGCGCCTCAAACGCCTCATTCGCCTCTTTGTATTCCGCTTTGTGCGCATGATACCATTCACGGTTATTGTTCCCGCTCAAATCATTCAAATATTTCAATATCAATTGTGTATTCATATCTTCCCACCACTTCGTTTCCCATTTTTACAGTTCCTGATTCACATTTTCTACGCATTCCGAACCACTGAAAAGGACGTTCCGTCCAAAAAATTCTGGAGGAACACTTTCAGGCTTGCCGGAGACTGATACGTTTTACAAAAAGAAAATTCCTGCGAAAGATTGTCAATGTCTTCCATGGCTTCCTTCACTTCCACCATTGTCTCCACGGGAATAACAGTGGGGACGGCATCGGCAAAGTTCAGCCGGTCAGGGGAAATCCGGTGATTCTGAATCGCATAATTCACCCTGTCCGCACAGCGGCATGTCCCGTTTCCGTACTCGCCGCAGTATTCCCTCAGGAAATCTGCCATCTTCCCCCGGATTCTCGACAAACGCTGACGGTAAGCTTCGGGGGAGATCCCCAGAATATCTCCGGCAATCCGGCTGTCGACTTTAAACATCGTACCCAGGATAAAGATACACCGGCTCTCTGTATCCAGGCATTGCAGCATGACATTGGTGCAGGACATTTTGAGTTCCTCCGCCAAAATGGACATTTCTACGTTCTGCGTCAGATCCGGCACATCATCGATTTTCCCGTTTCTGATATCCTCCCCATAAAACGCAAAGTTGAGGGGCATCTTGGCAAACATGTGCTTCCTGTAGTTTTTCAGATGATTGACTGCAATGCGGAACACCCACGTTGTAAAGGAGCTGTCTCCTCGAAACGACGACAAATGGGTAATCATTTTCAGCAGAATGTCCTGCGTGGCATCCTCTGCGTCCGGAAAGGTGCCGAGCGTTCGCAGGGAAAGGTTAAACACCAGATCCTGCACACTGAGAATAATTGTTTCCAGAGAATCTTTATCTCCGGCGGTGGCTTTCTCCACCAACTTCTGCAACTCTTCATTTGATTTTTTATTCATAGATTTTTACCTCCTGCTTTATTAGACAACGCTCCCCCTGTCCGTGTGACAAAAAACATTTATTTTTTTAACTTTTTGAATTTCTCCTATTGTGCCATCCCCTCCTGTGTGGTATGATATATCAAAATATGAATCGGCACTTCCTTGCCGCCGGGTAAGGAATCAGGCGTCAGACTTTCCATCATTAGGCCTTTGAAGATGGAAAGCTTTGGCGCTGTTTTTATGCGATTGTTTTTGTGACTATGGAGGAGTGATTCTATGAGACAGCAATCTTGTATGCGCGATTTTATCCGCTATACGACTTTAAGTGTACTTGGAACTTTGGGCGTATCCTGCTATATTTTGGCAGATACCTTTTTCGTGTCAAAAAGTCTGGGGCCAAACGGTCTTGCCGCCCTGAATCTGGCTATCCCTGTCTACAATTTCATCCATGGCACAGGGCTGATGCTTGGCATGGGCGGTGCCACGAAATTTTCCATCTACAGGAGCCAGAAACAAAAAGAGGAGGTAAACCGCCTTTATACCAATACAATCTGTCTTGCAATCCTGTTTTCGGCAGTGTTTTTCCTGCTTGGTCTGCTCTTCTCGAAGCGGTTGGCATGTATCCTGGGCGCAGATGCAAATGTATTGGGAATGACGGATACTTATCTGAGATGGCTGCTGATTTTTGCCCCTGCCTTTATTTTAAATGACGTGTTTCTATGCTTTGTCCGAAACGACGAGGACCCGCAGCTCTCTATGATTGCCATGCTCATTGGCAGCTTTTCAAATATCGCTTTGGACTACCTCTTTCTCTTTCCATTGCACATGGGAATTTTTGGCGCTGTTTTCGCCACTGGTTTATCTCCGGTGATCAGCATTCTCATGATGCTGCCCCACTGGCTGCGGAGAAAAAATAGCTTTCATTTTATAAAGACAAAAATGAGATCCCGCATCATAAAGCAGATCCTTTCGCCAGGTTTTCCATCCCTGATTGCGCAGCTCTCATCAGGCATTGTAATGATTACCTTCAACGCGATTATACTGGATTTGGAGGGCAATACCGGCGTTGCCGCATATGGTGTGATCGCCAATATTTCCCTTGTCATTGTAGCCATTTATACAGGAATTGCGCAGGGCGTTCAGCCGCTCATCAGCAATTTTTACGGCAAGGGTGACGGCCGCCAGGTCCGGACAGTATCAAAATATGCTGTCGTGACAGTACTCGCAGTGTCCTGTGTGGTGTATTTACTTATATTTGCCTTCGCACAACCGGTTACCGCCGTTTTCAACAGCGAAAAGAATACGGACCTGCAGCAGATTGCAGTGACTGGCTTAAAACTGTATTTCCTGTCATCTGCATTTGTCGGATATAATATCATTCTGGCAACACTGCTCACCTCCATAGAACATGCGCTGCCAGCCCACATTCTCTCACTTTTAAGAGGGCTGATATTGATCATACCAATGACCTTTTTTCTGTCAGCCATGTGGGGGATGACCGGTGTGTGGCTTGCCTATCCGATTACGGAACTCTCCGTCGCCCTGCTCGGACTGATTATGGCTCGTCCTTCCATTCAGTCAGATTGATTTCTCTGTCCTCGAAAATATACTTCCGAATACATTTGTTTGCCTGCTCCTGCGCACCCCTGTGCAATCGGGCATGAAAGACTTCTCTACCCGCCGCGTCCCCATGCGCCGCCTTAGCGCCCTATTTCCTCCGCATGGGGCTGTGCATAAAACAAGGGCGAAATCCCACATGTATTTCGCCCTTGCAAAACATTACATTTCGCTGTTCTAATTTTATAATCTATCAGATTTCCAGAAATACCGGCACTGATACTATTCTAAAATCATCCCGCCCTGCCTACGCGAACGGGTTCTCCGTAGGATACGGAAGTGACTTCGGCTGGTTGTAGTTCAGGTCTTCCACAGGTACTCCTATGTACTTAAATACCTCATACAGTGCCTTTCCGAAGTGACCAAAAGCAACCGCGCCATGGTGCGGATAATTCTTCTCGATCAATACATGGCGGTAGAAGCGCTGCATCTCAGGAATCGCAAACACGCCGATGCTTCCGAAGGACTTTGTCGCCACCGGGAGAACCTCGCCCTGTGCGATGTACGCGCGAAGTTTGCAGTCTGCCGTGGACTGTAAACGGTAGAATGTGATGTCGCCCGGAATGATATCTCCCTCAAGTGTACCCTGTGTAACCTCCTCGGGAAGTGTTCTGGCCATGATCATCTGGTACTTCATGCTGCAGAAGCTGAGCTTCTTCGTGTTGGTATTTCCGCAGTGGAAGCCCATGAATGTATCGTTGTGCGTATAGTTAAATTTATCTTTGATTGAATCGTTATACATATCTGCCGGCACTGTGTTGTTGATATCGAGCAGTGTAACTGCATCCTGGCTCACGCATGTACCGATGAACTCGCTCAGGCAGCCATAGATATCAACCTCGCAGGATACAGGGATACCCATACCTGTGAGACGGCTGTTCACATAGCAGGGAACAAACCCAAACTGTGTCTGGAATGCAGGCCAGCACTTTCCAGCGATAGCAACATACTTGCGGTATCCTCTGTGTGCCTCAACCCAGTCAAGAAGTGTCAGCTCATACTGTGCAAGCTTCGGCAGTACCTCCGGCTTCATATTGCCCTCTCCGAGCTCCGCCTCCATCTCCTTTACCTTCGCCGGGATTCTCTCGTCCCCGTCGTGCTTCTTGAATGCCTCAAACAGATCAAGCTCTGAGTTCTCCTCGATCTCAACACCGATGTTGTAAAGCTGCTTGATCGGTGCATTGCATGCAAGGAAATTGAGCGGTCTGGGTCCAAAGGAAATAATCTTCAGATCAGAAAGTCCGACAATCGCTCTTGCGATCGGCAGAAACTCATTGATCATGTCCGCACATTCCTCCGCTGTCCCTACCGGATACTCAGGGATATATGCCTTGATGTTGCGAAGTTTCAGGTTATAGCTTGCATTCAGCATACCGCAGTACGCATCTCCGCGTCCGCCGACAAGATCATTCTGTGTCTCCTCCGCTGCTGCGATAAACATAGCGGGACCGTCAAAATGCTTTGCGAGAAGTGTCTCTGAAATCTCAGGACCGAAGTTTCCAAGATATACGCAGAGTGCGTTACAGCCTGCCTTCCTGATATCCTCAAGGGCCTGCACCATATGTATCTCACTCTCCACGATACATACAGGACATTCATAGATGCCGTCCATGCCGTACTTGTCAGCATATGCCTTGACCAGAGCCTTTCTCCGATTCACTGACAAACTCTCTGGGAAACAGTCACGGCTTACCGCTACAATACCTACTTTTACCTGTGGTAAATTGTTCATATTGAAATCCTCCTTAATCAACAAAGCAATATGTCTATTGCCCGGTCATACAGCTTTTCTATGTGCAAAGCTGTCACGTCTCATATCACATCAGCCCGTTTCGTGCTCGTGCACGCACCAACAGCTAAATTCATAATAGTGTGTGTCACATTAAAAATCAAGTGATTATGTTACAATATTTCATTTTCGTCAAATTATATAAAATGTATTGTGCTTTATGCCGAAACCGCCTGTTCACTGCCCTTCTGAAACAGCCTATGCACAAAATGCGAAGGCGCAGACTTCCTGGCAGATGACTGCCATTTCTTATGTTGTGGATATTTGATTCGCTGCAGACACTTTGCCCAGAATGTGCTCGTGCAACATTCCGCTTGCCTTTTCTGACAAATCACTATATACTAATCATGAGGAAACTGTTCTGGATTAAAAACAGCACAAACCATATTATGGTCTTTGATGCCCGCAGACAGACGCACTGCACCACATAATGGGAGGAAGAATATGGCAACAATAAAAGAGATTGCTGCGCTGGCCGGCGTGTCCCGCGGAACCGTTGACAGGGTACTCAACAACCGGGGCTCTGTCAATCCTGCCACTGCCGAAAAAATCAACGAGATTGCAAAAGCCCTCGATTACAAGCCAAACAAAGCGGGCTTAGCGCTTGCTGCCCAAAAAAAGAAGTTAAAGCTCGGTGTTATCCTGTTCTCCACAGACAATCCCTTCTTTGCTGATGTACTAAAAGGTGTCAACGAAAAAGCGGAGGACTTAGCGGGATACAACTGTACTGTTCTCGTAAAACAAATTCCCATCAATGTGGAGGCACAGTTAAACGCGATCGACGAACTGCTTCGCGAGGAAGCGGGCGGTATTGCTCTCGCGCCGCACAATGATGACCGAATCCGCGTTCGCATCAATGAGCTTTCCGAACAGGGAATTCCCGTTGTAACGCTAAATACTGACATTGAAAATTCCAGGCGTATCGCTTATGTAGGAAGCAACTACACCAAAAGCGGCGCTACCGCTGCTGGTCTGTTGAGACTGATGACACGTGATACGGTTTCCATCGGAATCATTACCGGCTCCTCGGATATCCTCTGCCATACAGAACGCATTGCCGGATTCATTGACACCCTCACACCTTACCGCGATTCTATGCACATTGTATCGATTGTCGAGACGCAGGACGACGAAATCGAGAGTTACGAACAAACTTCACGCCTTTTAAAGGAGCATCCCGAGATCAATGCGCTCTTTTTTGCTGCCGGCGGTGTGTATGGCGGCTGTCGCGCGATCACTTCGCTCGACGCTGCGGATAAACTATGCGTAATCGCTTTTGACAAGGCTGACACAACAGAGCAGTTTTTGCGGGAAGGCGTACTGTCCGCAATAATCTGCCAGCAGCCGCGCATCCAGGGTCAGAAACCGCTTGACCTTCTTTTTACGTACCTCACTTCCGGCGAGCTCCCGGAGAAAGAATACAACTACACGGCTGTGGATATACGGATTTTGGAGAATATCTGAACTATTTGAACGGGACAGTTATTCCTGAAACTCCGTCATATTCGGCCGAAAGCGAAGCGGCAGCATATTCATCTGCAGCTTGGGATTGATGCGTGCCTCAATAGCAATACTGTCACAAAACTGCCTGAATAACTTCTGATACACTTCCTCCACCTCTGAGTAGACCAGCTTCTCCTCATCAAAATCCGCTCCCTGCATGAGATACCACTTCTGAAAACGGGCGTGCAGTCCGAACATCTGTGTATTCTCATCATAGATCACAAAGTTGTCTGCCGGCAGTCTGTCGGCAAAATGCGGCATCAGAAACGGAAGGATATGGTGCTTCGCATCAATCTTCGCATATAACATCCCATTTTGCAGCTCTGAAAAGCGCAGGAATTGTTTCAGATGACACAGTTCATTGTCAGATGCTCTCGCGCACTGGAAAGCCCGCTGTACACAGTCCTCCTGCAGCCTGTCCGTTATGTGCCTGTCCTGTAGTTTTAGACCTAACACAATCGTATGATACACAGCGTCCGCTTTCTCATCAAGACTGGATACCATCGCCATGCTGAGTCTGTACCAGGTCTCGTTTCCCAGCTGCCTTATCATGGTATTTGTGACCTTTTCCGCTTTCTCATAATCTGTCGGAATATTGTTGTACTCTGTGAACAACCGCTGCGTATCGGGCTCCCGCGTCGCAAGATGAATGCAGTCATGACTATCTATTCCCCTCTTTTTTTTGAACTGGTATGCCTCATAGACGCCTGTAAGGATTCCCTCTGTGCTGTCCTCGCATATTAAGACATATTCCTCCATCTTATGACCTCCTATTATCGCGGCAAATCAACACTGTCAGCTTATTTTCCCAAACAAATCCACATTCTCCTGCGCATCGTCAAACAGCGACAGCTGCCTGTACGTCATGCCATCCTTATCAAATGGAAGCTTTTCATGCTCTGCCAGGAGATTCCGGGTGATATAGTCTTCCTCAATCCTGGTATGATACATCATCTTCCCATTGCACGTAATAAAATACAACGCCCGCTTTAAGACCACACCGATTTTCTTGAGATTGTCAAAATTGAGCGCGCCGCTCTTCCTCGCCTTGCAGATGCGCTGTGCGCTCTTTACCCCGATCCCCGGCACGCGCAGAAGCATCTGATAATCCGCCCTGTTGATTTCCACAGGAAACTGCTCCAGATGCTGCAGCGCCCAGTCGCACTTTGGGTCCAGCAGCACATTGAAATTCTGGTGCTTTTCGTTCAGCAGCTCGTCCACCCGGAACTGATAAAACCGCAGCAGCCAGTCCGCCTGATATAATCTGTGCTCCCGCAGAAGCGGAGAAGCCGCCTGCACTGACGGCAGTGCTTTGTCCTCATTGACCCCCACATAGGCAGAATAAAATACACGCTTCATGCCGAACTTGTCATACAATCCCTCCGCGACTGACATGATCTGATAATCGCTCTCCGGCGTCGCTCCGATAATCATCTGCGTGGACTGCCCCGCCGGGACGAACGACGGCGCGCTCCGGTACAGCGCGAGCTCCTGCTTCCCCTGTGCAATGCCATTTTGAATCTGCCGCATCGGTGTGAGAATCGTTTTTCTGTGCTTGTTAGGCGCAAGCTTTTCCAACCCTTCCGCTGTGGGCAGCTCCAGGTTTACACTCATTCGGTCCGTCAGATACCCAATCTGCTGAATCAGCACCGGATCTGTCCCCGGGATTCCCTTTACATGCACATACCCGCGAAAGCGGTACACATTTCTCAGCTTATACAAAGTCTTATAAATCAGTTCCATCGTATAGCTTGGGTTGTTGATGATCCCTGAGCTCAAAAACAGGCCTTCGATATAATTGCGCCTGTAAAAATTCATGGTGAGCTCACAGATTTCGTCCGGTGTGAAGGTTGCCCGCGGCACATCGTTGCTTCTGCGGTTCACACAGTACTTACAGTCGTAGACACACTCGTTTGACATCAATATCTTTAACAGCGAGATGCATCGGCCATCCGCGGAAAAGCTGTGGCAGATTCCCGCCGACACACAGTTTCCCATATCGCGCCCGTTTCCCTTCCTGTCAACGCCTGAGCTGGTACATGCCACATCGTATTTCGCGGCATCCGTCAATATGGAAAGTTTCTCCATAATCGTCTGTGTCGATGCAGTCCGCAGTTCAATGCCGGATTGTTTGCCGATATCATGGCTGACCCTGCAGTCTGCAGCGGTATCAATTTCGCAGGATGTTGATTTCTCTTGAATAAGATCGCCCATACTTCTAACCTCTGTTTGAATCCTGTCCGTGAATAACATCTGCAGCACGCACATACAAAAAAGTGTGACAAGATATTATCGAACAGAATTTCCAAATTTTTGTTCGTTTTTATCTTATCACACATTTGTTCTGAATGCAATCCTTTTTTTAGATAATCTTTCCACTATTTTGTGACCAGGTCATAACTCTCCGCAATCATCCGCTTCACGTCCTCGTCTGGAACGCTCCCGTCAAGAATCACCGTATTCCAGTGCTCCTTGTTCTGATGGTATCCGGGAATCACGGACTTGTATGTATCTCTCCAGAAATCTCTCCATGCCGGTTCGACTTTGACATTGATGCGCATCTGCCCCTGATACGCATACGTCCACAGAAATGCCTTTTTGTTCTTTTTGCACCGCACCAGTATCCAGTTCTCATCGTGAAATGGGGCATCCTGATATACATCCTGAAAAGAAAGCCCATAGTTTAGTGCCTCTTCCCTCGTTGTCAATCTGTTGTCCTCCCTATTTTCTCATATATATTCTGATATCTCACAAGTACAGCATTACCTAAATAACAGTGAAAAATAGCAGGTGCTGTATTCACTGTTATTTGTGCGATGCTGTACTTGTCCCTTCCATATGGATAACATTACCTATGCTCACTCAAAACACGGTCAATCCGTTTGTGCAAATCCTCTCCTTTAAATGGCTTGATCACATAATCATAAATCCCAAGCTTCGAACTCTCCACGACCGATGCCTTATCCTGCTTTGAGGTGAGCATAATCACAGGAACATCCTTGCACTTTTCCATCCTGCGGATCTCCCGAAGTGTCTCGATCCCATCTTTCTGCGCCATCTGAATGTCCAGAAGGATTAAGCCCGGTTTTTCCCGCCTTAAGTATTGCAAGGCACGCTCACCGGAATTAATAGGAATAACCTCATAATCCTTTTTCAGTTCCTGCTCAATTGTGGCAAGACTGATGCTATTATCGTCCACTGCCAGTATTTTCACTTTATTTGCCATTTTAGACATATCCCCCTTTTTCTCTTATATTCTCTGATTCTATTGTCTGTCTCATGACTCAGCAGACCCAGAAAATATTTTTTGTTCTAGAGCGTGTTTGAAAAATGCTTTCTGCCAGATGTGCGTCACAATTTGTGGGAGATTTGTGCCAAATGAAGGGCGCATAGAAGGCAAAGGCATAAAGGGCAATGCCTTATGTAACCTGAATTTGGCGCAAATATCACG
>CAMWXA010000081.1 GCA_947178035.1 uncultured Lachnospiraceae bacterium
CACCTCCGACTTACATTAACAAACTTTCGTCACCAGAACAGGTCAATATTATATTTTCTGATATTTGAATCGTGCGTAATCAACAAAAGCCCTTCTTCTATTGCTGTAGACATAATCAGTCTGTCAAACGGATCTCCATGAATCAGCGGAAGTTGTTGAATTCTTTCAAGATATTGCATCTTTACTGGCAAAATCATAATTCTATAATCATTGCAAATATCTGCAATTTCCGTAACAGATTCTTCTATATCCAACTTGCCAATCGTCTTTTTTATTGCAATCTCCCACAATGAAACGATGCTCACATATAAATCATTGCTTTTACCAATAACATCTCTGGCTTTTGACGACAGACTGGGATTGTCGTCAAGAAACCACAAAAGTGCACAGGTATCAACCAAATACATCACATATACTCCTTAAAACATTCTGGTGTCTCGTCAAAATCCTCTGACATTACCATTTTTTTCTTCAATACTCCTGGTTTTCTTACATATCCGTCTTCATTTGCCGGCTCGCTTTGAGCAGAAATGACTATCCTGTTTTTTTCAGCCAGATATTCTGCAAACTGAATCACTTGTGACAATTTATCATCTGGAAGACTTTCAATCACATCTAACGCCTGCTGCTGAAGTGTCATATCACGCACATCCTTTCAAGATAAAACTCATTTTATTTATAAAATATTATCATGAATTTTTCTTTTATTCAATGGTTGAAAACAATTTCTATCATCACTCAGATAAATAGATCTCCACACTGTCCGCGATCGCCTTCACTGCCGCGTCGATGTCCTGTGTGCCCTCCAGATACTTTGCGCCCTCCGTGTAAACGGCATCCTCGAGCACAGTATCACGCAGATACGGCGTGTCGAGCGCTGCAATCCATTTTTCCAGCTGGGCCATACCCTCCCGATCAACAGGATAAATACTATAGCCAAATGCCAGACCATCTGCATCTGAAAATGCTATCGCAGACTGGGCACCGTTCTCGTCGAGTTCGCTTTCATCATACTCATATTTTCCCGATAATGCTTTTTTATTGACCGGCACGCCAAACTCCACCGCTCCCTGCACGGTTGTGCTGAGCATCATGCGCACAAACTGCTTTGCCTCATCAGGATTATTCGTCGCTGTGTTGATACCTGCAATCGATAACGGCTGATACACATTGCTGCTCTGCCCGTTTAATGGCCGGAGCACGGTATCGTCAAAGCCCTCTACCCGCGGTACAGACAACATAATCTGATAGTTGTATGCCGTTATAATCTGACCATACACGAACGGATGCTCTTTCATCAGATATCCCATCTCATTTGCCATCCCAAAGTACTTATTATCTTCAAATCCCACTCCATTTCCATCAGTTGACATATAATGTAACTGATAGCTCTCAATCTGTTCCTCCGGCGTACCATTCATCTGTATGTCATACAGTCGTTTTGCCTGTTCCAGATATTCCTTTATTTTCTGCGTGTCGAGCTGTCCCTTCTCATCTTTCCAGGATGGAGCGCAAATTGCTGCCGTGCGCTTCATGATACCCGATGCCGAACACACTGTCAGCAGATTTTTGTCCGGATACTCTTCCCTCGCTCTCTCCGCCATATCTGCCAGCGACTTGAAATCACTGATATTATCCACATAGTCCTCTCTGCCTGCGATAACCGGAAACCCAAATTCTGTGGGAACCGCGCAGATCTTGTCATCGCTTTTGATGTTTTCAATCAAATTCATGTACAATCCTTCGCTCTGGTTCACTTCATTGACAATGTCTGTCAAATCCATCAGCACGCCCTTCTCCGCATACGTATCAATATTCATGCCGTCAAGCATGATGACATCGGGGCCGCTGCCGCTTAGCAGCTGTGTATTCAGCTTTTTGAGCGCGTCTTCCCTCGTGATGCCGCCCTCTTCCATACCAATCTGGTACTCAATATAAAAATCCGGATACTGTGTCTGATACGCTGCGATTGTCTGTCTCACCATATCGTCATCGCTCAGGCTGTAGACTGTGATCTTGTCATTCGGAACGGTGGGCACTGTCGCATCATATGTTGATTTGACGATTTTCCCGTCACTGTAGGCGGTTATAAATTCATTCTGGTCATTTGCCATCATCGCCATCACGATATGCGACGGAGTCCCCAGCGCGGAAAGACCTCCGTCTATCACCTGCTCTACCACACTGCCGCCGATGACATGGCGGTAAAGTCCCTTCTCGCCTGCCGTATAGACCGTATTATCCCCTCCGAGAAACGGATAGGTCGTATATCCTGATCCTGTCCATGACATGTCGCTGTATGTCTCCTCAATAAAATTGTCCAGCGTCTCGTCTTCGAGGAAAACTTTTTGTTCCAAGTCATACAGAAACAGTTTATCGCTGCTCGCGCACATCAGCACGTTATCCCTGCACTGCATCAGCCAGCAGTTATCCTGAAGCTCTGTCAGTTTTCCGGCCGTGCCCTCATCGATATCTACTTTGTAGATATTCTTACAGCCATAGGCATAGACATACAGATTCCCCTGGTCGTCAAATGCCGTCTCGCGCAGATACGATTCTGCATCCGGCAGTTCGACAGAAATCTGCTTTGTAGTGTCATCTGTACTGTAAATATACAGATTATATGTGTAATCCACACTGTCCTCCGGCGCTCCTTCCGGCAAGTCCATGCAGATCAAAGCAAGTGTTCCATCCTTCGATACGGCTGTGGAGATGGGGTAATGCTCCTCTGTAAAGGCGGCAAACGCATCATTCTCCTCAACCTCCCATGTATCCCCCTTATCCTTTGACACAAATCTCCTGCCAGTCATACTGTTCACAAACACCATCTGTCCATCGCTTAGTGTCTGTGTGACCAGCCGGTCCCAGTACTCGCCCTCAAAAACGTCCAATTCCACATAGCGCCCCATACCGTTGTTGTCAGCAGCGTCTCCCTGCCCTGCATTGGGCTGCCCTGTATTGGGCTGACCTGCATTGGACTGCCCTGTATCAGACGGTGTCTCCTCTGTGATACTTGTCTGTGTTCCAGCCTCACTCCCCGACTGCTCTTTCGTGCCGCAGCCCGTCGCAGCGACGCCGACCGCAGCCGCCACGATCAAGGCTGCCAGTCTTGTAACCATCGATTTTTTTCTCATAAATTACCTCCATATGCATTTTTTAAGCATACTTGTATCATAACACAGCAATCTCTAAACAATCTCTAAAAAAGGTACAGAATCCTATTCATACAGATAAATCTCCACACTATCCGCAATCGCCCGCACTGTCTCATCGATGTCCTGTACGCCTTCAAGGTACTTTGCGCCCTCCGCATACACGGCTTCCTCGAGCACAGAATCGCACAGATACGGTGTCTCAAGCGCTGCGATCCACTGCTCCAGCTGGCCGATGCCGTCCTGATTGACAGGATAAATCGTATAATTCACGGATTTTCCGTCTTTTGTCGAAAAGCCTGTATAGAATTGTCCTCCATCCTCGCCCAGATCGCTCTCATCATACGCAAACTGCGCCGGCAGCGCCTTTTTATTCACCGGAATCCCCATCTGCATTGATTCCTGAACAGTCGCCCCAAGCATCATACGGACAAACTCTTTTGCCGTGTCAATATTTTTCGAGGCTGTATTGATTCCGGCAATTGACGACGGGTGATAGACATTGCTGTTTTGCCCGCTCATCAGTCTGATCACTGTGTTTTCCAACCCCTGTATTCTTGAAATGGATAACGTATCCCGATAGATGTACGCATCCACAATCTCTCCATATACAAACGGCGACATCTGCATCAGATAGGAAGAATCTCTTGCAATCATAAAATAATCACTGTCCTCGTAGCTTGTTCCGTCTTCGCCGATCAAGTGCTGCTGATAGGACACAATCTCTTCCTGCGGTGTCCCGTTCATCTGCGCGTCATAAATTCTCCTGGTCTGCTCCAGAAACTCCCTTATTTTCGCCTGATCCAGCTGTCCCTGACCGTCCTTCCAGGACGGCGCGCACACCGGCATTGACCGCTTCATAATCCCCTTTGCCGAGCACACTTCCAGTATGTTTGTATCCGGATAATCCTTTCTTGCTCTCTCCATCATATCTGCCAGCGACTGATAGTCCACGATGTCATTTACATACGCCTCATTTCCATAGAGAACCGGAATATAAAACTTTGCAGGAACTGCGTATATTGTACTTCCAATCGCAAGATTCTCAATCAGGTTCCTGTACAGTCCGTCCTGCTGATCGACTTCATCAACGATATCTGTCAGATCCATCAGCACCCCTTTCTCTGCATACGTATCAATGTTGATACCGTCAAGCATGATGATGTCAGGACCACTGCCTCCAAGCAGCTGGGTATTTAATTTCTTGAGCGCATCCTCCCTTGTGACACCGCCCTCATCCATGCCGACCTGATACTCGATATACATATTGGGATACTGCGTCTGATAAGCTGATATCGTCTGTTTCACCAGATCATCTTCATTCAAACTGTAGACGGTAATCTTGTCATTTGGCACAGAGGAAACTGTCGCATCATAGGCAAACCTGACAATCTTCCCATTACCGTATGCTGCCAGAAACTCGTTTTGGTCATTCATGGTCATTGACATGATGCTGTTGGACGGATCGCCTAGGGAAGACAATCCGCCGTCGACCACCTGCTCCACCACACCTCCTCCAATGATATGGCGGTGCAGGCCCTTATCTCCCGCGATATAGATCGTGTTGTCCGCACCCAGAAAGGCATATGCTGTATATCCTCCTCCCGTCCACTGCATCTCCCGATAGTTTTCCTTGACGAAACGATCGAGTGTCTCGTCCTCCACAAAACTCTTCTGCTCCAAATCGTATAGAAAAATCTTTTGGGAAGTCATACACATCAGAATGCGATCCCTGCACTGCATCAGCTCAGTGCCCTCCCCAAGCGTCACGAGCTTCTCTGATGTCTCCGCATGGATGTCAGTCTGATAAATGTTTCCGCCCGAATCATATACATAGAGCATTCCCTGATCGTCAAATGTCAGTGTTCTCAGCCAAGTGCTGGCATCTGGCAATTCGACCGTGATCTGTTTGAATGTGTTATCTGTATTGTACACGTAAAGATTATAATCATACTCAGCATTATATCCATCTGCCGAATCCGCCCTTTTATCCATGCCGATAACTGCAATCGTGCCATCCTTTGCAATCGCCGACGCCATCGCATAATGTTCACCGACAAAATCAGAAAACGCTTCACTCTCCTCCATATCCCATGTATTCCCGCCATCTTTTGACACAACTTTCTGCCTGGTAAGACAATTCAGAAAAAGGATCTGACCATCGCTTAACGTCTGTGTCTGCACCACGTCGAAAAAGCCTTTGCTTTCGTAAACGGCCGTCTCCACATAACGTCCCATGCCATTGTCATCAACCGCATCCCTCTGCTCTGTGTCAGACTGGCTCCCTTCTGTGATGACAGCCTGTGTCCCCGCTGTATTCTCCGGCTGCTCCTTCACTCCGCAGCCCGCCGCAGTGACACCGACCGCAGCCGCCGCAATGAGAGCTGTCGCCCTTGTAAACATTGATTTTTTTCCCATAATGAACCTCCATCTGTATATTAATATTATTTGCATATTGGTATCATAGCATAAATATCTCTAAACATTCTCTAATTCTGCGTTCTCCATCCAGACAGAAATCAGAGTTGTGTAACTATCAAAAATAGATTATAATTACATCAGAAACTGTGTTTACATACATCCATGAGAAGTCTGCAGACACAACACAAACAGACTCTTAGAGTCAATAACAGATTTGGAGGAGATAAAGAATGGCATTATTGGGTAATTTATTTGGAGAACACAAGGAAAAACAGCCGGAAAACACGTGGGAAAAAGAGCTTTCATTCATGGTTGTCATTCCTAAAAACGAAGCGGACATTGACAATCTTGAGTTCCTGGCAGAACGGCTCAAAAAAACAGATTTAGAACTTGTGGGCCGAAAGGACATCCCGTCAGAGAAAGGACTGATGCTGTGTGTCGCATCAGGTGAACTGCGGTATATGGTGCACCTTGACACCATAGCGGTTGAAATTCCGGAAATGTACCGCATACAGCACTTTTTCCGCGACATAGACATAGAGGAAATCCAGCGGCAGAAGAAAGGGCTGGTCGTGGAAATGATGTTTGATGAACACATTTTAGAGTCGTACCATACACAGCTAAAAGTCATCAGCGGGCTGCTTCCAGACTGTCTCGCGGTGCTGGACCACAGCTCCGAGAAAGTGCTTTCAGGAAAATGGATTCAACTCGCTGCAAAGTCAGATGTACCGCCTTCTCCAAGATATATTTTTACTGTACAGGCTGTGTCCGGCGATACCGACGAAGTATGGCTTCACAGCCATGGAATGAATCGGTGCGGTCTCCCAGAGCTTGAGATTCTAAATTCCACAAAGGATATGTTCAACGATCATTACAACATCATCGAGATCATGGCAAAACGTCTGCTCGAGAGCGGAGAACCGCCAAAAGAAAAGGAACCGATGTACCTTGCGATGGTTGCAGAAGGGATTCCGCTGATGGCAACCGTCGTCAACTGGAAGGAGGCCGTGCGGAACTATCCAGCCAATGTCCTTGGCGGCGCGTCAGACAGAAAAGAGAGCCACAACGAAAACACAGATGCTATCTTTTGCTATCCAAGCTCGAAAGCACTCAAGAAAAAACAGTACTGCGAAGTATCTGTGTACAATGAATACCTGAATCAAAATCCGATCTATATGCTGACCACTCTGGAGACAGAGCGCATGAGAAAACTTGCGGCGGAACGGCTGGAATACATGCTGAAAATGTCTGGCCGGGAAAATATCAATATCCTTGTCAAAGTCGGACTTGAGACTGACAAGGAGTTTCAGGAGCAGGGAAACGGCTTTGAGCATATCTGGTTTGACCTGAAAGAAAAACATGAGGATACCTTTACGGCGGAGCTCACACAGGAGCCATACTATATCAAAGATCTGCACGAAGGAGCTGTTATGACTTTTCCATATAGCCAGATCACGGACTGGATCATCTTTACACCTGATGGCAGAGTAACGCCGGATGATGTGTATCTGCTCGCGTATGACGGCTGGAATCTGCAGGAATGAGATTTTCATTTTGCAAAAGACGATATTTAGAGATAATTTAGAGATAAATACGATAAAATATATTGCAAAATATCAAAAGGAACTGTAGAAGCATCACTTATTTTCCTACAGTTCCTTATCTATGGAGGCGTCAGCAATGCGTATACTACTCGCGGAAGATGACAAGAAACTAAATGAATCTCTCACAACCCAGCTGCTTTCCAGAGGATTTGATGTGGATTCCTGCTATGACGGCGAGGAAGCTCTGTACTATGGCGAACAGAATATCCATGACGTGATCCTGCTCGACAGAATGCTTCCCCACATGGAAGGCTCGATCGTGTTGACAAAGCTCCGCCAGCAAGGCATCAGTATTCCCATCATTCTCATAACAGCGCTCGGTACATTAAATGACAAAGTGACTGGTCTGAACCTTGGTGCGGACGATTATCTGGTAAAGCCTTTTGCCTTCGAGGAACTGCTGGCGCGAATCCAGTGTGTCACCAGGCGTTCCCTCATCATCAACCAGGCTGATCTGCCTGGCTACTGTGATATCCAGTTTAACGAGGCGACAAATACCCTGACCGGTCCAAGCGGAAGCTGCTCCTGCTCCAAGCGCGAGGGGGCAATGCTCGAGGTCCTGATCAAAAATGGCGGCCAGACTCTCTCCCGCAATATGCTCCTTCTGAAAATCTGGGGACCTGACAGCAATGTCGAGGAGGGAAACCTTGACAATTATATCTACTTTGTCCGCAGACGGCTCAAAGCAGTCGGAAGCCGGCTAAACCTAAGAACCATCAGAGGAATCGGCTACTGTCTCATGGAGGAATGACTTTGATATGAATACCATCAAAAAAGCACATATACATTTGACACTATTGAATGGCTGCATCACCACGCTCATTCTGATCATTATGACACTCGTCTACCTGTTTATCTCTGAGAGCAACATGATGCAGAGCAAGATTTCTTCCTATCCAAGAGACATCTATCCGATCGCCTCCTACATCGAGCAGCAGGATGTCATCAGTAACACATGGCTGTCACAGCTCGAGTCCAACAACCAGTATTATATATCCTTGATGGACAACGGCGCTGAATTTCTCTACAATGTCAACAAAGAAATCTCAATTGATGTCCGGCAGCAGGTGCTCAGCGCCGCATGGAATTACTACCACGATACCAGCATTCCCAAGACCATGCATACCCTGTCACATGACAGCAATTATGTCTCCTACATCCTGGACTGCAAAAATGACACCAGCGGCACTTCCTCAAAATACTATTGTTCTGTCATCAGCATCGAGAAGAACCATGCGAATCTGGAAATTCTATTGGCAGCGCCCCTTGACGACATCCAGGAGCAAATCACAAGACAGCGCTTTTTATTTCTTGGAATCATCACGCTCGCGCTCATCGCAATCTGGATTTTCGCATGGATTTTTACCGGAAGACTCTTAAAACCCATAGAGGAGAGCCGGCTCCGGCAGAACCAGTTTATTGCCTCCGCCTCACACGAACTGCGCACACCGCTCGCGGTAATCCTGTCCTGTGCAGAAGCGGGGCTTACCAAAAATGAATCTTCGGAATTATTAACCATAAAAAACGAATCCCTGCGCACTTCAAGACTTCTGGGTGACATGCTCACACTGCTCAGCTGTGATACCGGACATCTCGATATCAATCCTGCATATACACAGCTTGACACACTTGTTCTCAATGCATGTGAGGCTTTTGAAAGCATGGCTGCCGCCAAACATATACGCATCACGGCTGCGCTGCCTGAGGATATTCTTCCCGACTGTATGTGCGACAGCGAGCGCATTACACAGGTGCTTACAATCCTACTGCACAACGCTGTCAGCTATACGCCGGATGGCGGGACGATTGGCCTGTCCGTCGATTATTTCAATTCGATTCACAAATCAACCCGTCATTTTGAAATCAAGATATCTGATACAGGTATCGGCATCAGCGACGAGGAAAAATCTAAGATATTTGACCGCTTTTACCGCAGCGAAAAAGCCCGAAGCGATAAAAATCACTTCGGGCTTGGTCTGGCAATTGCCTATGATATTGTAACCGCACACCGCGGAACGATCACTGTGAGCGATACGCCTGGCGGCGGCACAACGTTTCTTATCACACTCAGTTAATCCTCACCGGACTCTGCAACCTTACTTGCCCTGGCCTTTACCTGTGCCTCCTGAATGTCGCTCGGTGTCTGCTCATATCGGGTGATTTCGTACTCGAAACTGCCGCGTCCTCCTGTCATGGAGCGAAGTACTGTACAGTATCCAGTCAGCTCCATCATCGGAATGTCCGCCTCGATCACCTGTTTGCCGTTTCCAATCGGATTCATGCCAAGCACTCTGCCGCGTCTCTTGTTCAGATCTCCCATGATATCACCTGTATAGCGTTCGGGCGCTGTCACTTTGAGCGATGCGATCGGCTCAAGCAGGACAGGTCCTGCCTCCATAAAGCCTTTCTTAAACGCCTGAATCGCCGCTGTCTTAAATGCCATTTCTGAGGAGTCCACTGCGTGGTATGATCCATCATATAAGATACCCTTCACACCCACGACCGGATACGCAGCCAAAGGTCCCTTCACCACAGATTCCTGCATACCTTTCTCGACAGCCGGGAAGTAGTTCTTTGGAACTGCTCCGCCCACAACTACCTGCTCAAACACATACGGCTTCTCCAGGTCGCCTGACGGCTCAAAGCGCATCTTGACATGACCATACTGCCCATGTCCGCCGGACTGCTTCTTGTATTTGTACTCCACATCGGATTTCTTCTTAATCGTCTCACGGAACGCAATCTTCGGGTCGCTCAGCTCAATCTCGCACTTGTACTCGTTGACAAGACGGCTCTGTATAATCTCAAGCTGCTGGTCTCCAATGCCGTACAGCAATGTCTGCCTGTTTTCCACATCATTGACAACTTTCAAAGTCTGATCCTCATGCGACATCTTCTGCAATGCCTGCGATACCTTGTCAATATCGCCCTTGTTCGGCACCTTATAGCGCTTTGCCGTATAAGGTTTGGAGATCTCAAATTTGCCATACTCGATCACAGTCGCCTTCGTGGAAAGGGTATTTCCTGTCCTTGCAGCTGTGAGTTTTGCAATCGCTCCGATATCGCCGGCATGAAGCTCACTGATCTCAATCGGCTTGCTGCCCTGCAGAATATAAAGCTTATTGACTTTTTCCTCCACATCTTTGTCCTTATTGTATATCGTATCATCTGACTTAAATACACCAGAACATACCTTAATCAGAGAGTATTTTCCAATAAACGGATCGACAATCGTCTTGAACACATATGCAGATTTTGCCTTTGAAAAGTCATAATTTGCCTCGAACACTTCATTGGTCTTCATATTGAAGCCTGCAAGCTGTCTGTTCTCCGGGCTCGGCATGTATTTCACAATGTCGTCGAGCAGTGTATATGTACCCTGGCATAACAGACTTGAACCCATACTGATCGGCACGATCGAGCTGTCGATCACGTTTGTGCGGAGCGCCGCACGAATCTCATTTTCAGAGAACGTCTCACCGCCGAAATAGCGATCCATAAACTCCTCGCTTGTCTCAGCGACTGCCTCCATCAGCGTATCTCTGTAAAGGTTCAGATTGTCCCTGCTGTAGTCAGGAATCTCGCACTCCTCCACATCTTTGCCTTTCCAGCGGTTTCCTGTCTCACTCACGACATTGACATAGCCCACAAACTTCTCATTCTCCCTGATCGGGAAATGGAACGGGGCAATCTTCTTGCCGTACATTTCCGTGAGCTTCTCAACAACATTCTTGAACGACGCATTGTCCGCGTCCATTCCTGTAACATATATCATTCTCGGCAGCTTATATTTCTCACACAGCTCCCAGGCTTTCTCCGTTCCTGCTTCAACGCCGGACTTACCGGATACCACGATAACTGCTGCATCTGCTGCACTGATTGCCTCCTCAACTTCACCTATGAAATCAAAATATCCGGGCGTATCGAGAATATTGATCTTTACACCTTCCCACTCAATCGGTACAACTGAAGTACTGATTGAAATCTTTCTTTTCTGCTCTTCCTTCCCAAAATCACTGACAGTATTGCCGTCCTCCACTCTTCCCATACGCGAAGTGATACCAGACAGATATGCCATTGATTCCACGAGACTCGTCTTTCCAGCCCCGCCATGGCCTAACAATACGATGTTCCGAATCTTATCCGTTGTGTAAATGTTCATTGCAGCTACCTCCTATTTGTGAGTGCACCCACAAATCCAGAAAAAAATTTCCCTGAGTGCGCTCTTCGTTATATAATGATAGTTCACCATGCTAGAGCGTGTTTGAAAAATCATTCCTGCCACCTGTACGCCCCATTTTGCGTGATATTTGCACCAAACTCAGTCAACATAGCCCGCTATGCCTCCTTCGTTTTGTACAAATCTCCCACAAACTGTGACGCACATCTGACAGAAAGCATTTTTCAAATACGCTCTAATCCGCATGACCTAACTATTACAAGTTTACTATAATTTTTCAGACAATTCAATCATTTTTGTGCAATTTGCATACTTCATTTTGCATAAAATCCTATTCAAAATTTCGTCACTATTGCTGAAACTTAATTCTTGACAACTCATTTTAACGCGCTAATCTCTGCTGCTGTCCAGGCTCATGTACCAATTCCGGAACAGATCTATAAAGCAGTTGACTTTAACGCTTTAAAGTGCAATAATTATCAGTGGCACAGTGCAGTTCTTTCGTCACAACATTATCAATGTTACAATACTGTGTTATGATACATTTGTTTATCAATCACCTGTTTACACAGGTACTTTTATGATATATTTCAGAAAGGACACAATGAGCTATGAATATGAATAAATTCGGTTTTATAAGTCTTGGGCTGATCGGCGGCTCCATCGCACTTGCGATCAGACAGATTTGTCCCCATGCACATATCACTGCCTATGCACGCAGGCAGTCCACACTGGACGAAGCGCTTGCCGCCGGCGCGATTGACACTGGCACCACTGAAATAAACGAACTTTTCGCTGACTGTGATATGATATTTCTATGCGCCCCCGTCGCTGTTAATAACCAATTTCTGGAACAACTGAAGCCTTTCATATCCGAAAAGACAATCATCACTGATGTCGGAAGTGTGAAGGGTTCTATCCATGAGGCCGTCTCGCATCTTGGACTGGACAGTCATTTTATCGGCGGACACCCCATGGCTGGCAGCGAGAAAACAGGTTTTGCTAACGCCAATCCTATTCTTCTGGAAAATGCATACTATATCCTCACGCCTACGGAAACGGTCGCTCAGGAAGCCGTCGCAGAATACGATTCATTTATTAAGAAAATGGGCGCAATTCCTTTAATTCTGAGCCACAAAGAACACGACTATATCACTGCCGCCATCAGTCATGTGCCGCATCTAGTCGCCGCTGCACTCGCAAATCTGGTTCACGACCACGATTCCGCGAATGAGACGATGAAGATGATTGCTGCAGGAGGATTTAAGGATATCACGCGCATCGCTTCCTCCTCTCCCGAAATGTGGGAGTCAATCTGTATATCCAACACTGAAAATATTGCGGATTTACTAGATGACTACATCAGCTCACTGCAGACAATCAGCAAAGCGGTCCGCTCCAGGCAGGCAGGATTTACCTTCGACCTGTTCACCGCCTCCAAGAAATACCGGGATTCCTTTGCAGATCTGCCAAAAGGACCAATCAACAAGATCTTTGCATGTTATGTCGATATCCCTGACGAGGCTGGGTCCATTGCTTCACTCGCCACATTGCTTGCCAAGGCGGATATCTCCATAAAAAATATTGGCATTATACACAACAGAGAGTTTGAAGAAGGTGTACTCAGAGTCGAATTTTATGATCAAGCTGCATTGGACGAAGCTATCGTACTGTTAAAAAGCCTGCACTACTCAATATATCAGCGAAAATGAAACGCTGAGAAACTGCTGACACTGCAAAATCGAATGGATTTATTCCCACATAAGATATCTTTATTTCGCATAGAATACTATAGAATTTATTGCTTTTATGAGGTTTCTTATGTGGGCTAAATTAAAACCATACTTTATTTCTATCTTTATATCTATTTTGATTACTCTTGGAATCGGCGGTCTCTCGGCATTTCTTATCCGCGATAACGTATATATCTATTCTCTGATACGCAAACCGCCCCTGTCCCCTCCCGCCATACTATTTCCAATCGTATGGACACCCTTGTACATACTGATGGGCATCAGCAGTGCCCGCATTTGTCTACAGAAAGCTGCCTATCCCGACGATGTTTTCGATGCTATGCTCAGCTATATGTTTCAGTTGATTTTAAACTTTTTGTGGGCTGTCATCTTTTTTAACATGCGCACTTTTTTGTTCGCATTTATATGGCTTGTAGTCTTATGGGCCGGCATTCTGAAAATGATATTCAAGTTCAGCAGGCTTGACACTGCTGCTGCCTACCTGCAGATACCATATCTGTTGTGGGTAACCTTTGCCGGATATCTGAATTTTATGATTTACCTGCTAAATTAGAATAAAAAGCACTGCACAAATACCAGTGAATACAGCGCCTGCTATTTGCGGCAGTACAAAGGACTGGTACAGTCC
>CAMWXA010000082.1 GCA_947178035.1 uncultured Lachnospiraceae bacterium
CCGCACTACGAAGGAGTATAAAGATATGATCAACAGGCTCAGTCGTATTGAGGGACAGGTGCGTGGAATCAAGGGGATGGTTGAGAAGGATGCGTACTGCACAGATATTCTGGTACAGGTGGCGGCAGTGAATGCGGCGCTTAACAGCTTTAACAGAGTACTTTTGACAAATCACATCAAAACCTGTGTGACGCAGGATATCAGAGATGGGAAAGAAGAGACGGTAGATGAGCTGGTACAGACACTCAAAAAGCTTATGAAGTAAAGCTGGTGGCTGGCCTACAGGCTAAGATCAAGAATTTTTGGCATACTATATTCAATAAATCAGCGAAGGGGGCATATTGAAATGGACCAATATATCGTGACAGGCATGAGCTGCGCGGCCTGCAGTGCAAGGGTGGAAAAGGCAGTATCAAAAGTTACAGGGGTAAGTTCCTGCTCCGTAAGCCTGCTCACAAATTCCATGGGAGTGGAGGGAAGCGCCTCAGCAGAAGCGGTAATCAAAGCAGTGGAGGATGCCGGATATGGCGCGTCAGTCAAGGGAAGCAGCAATGCCAGAAGCGGTGCGCAGTTTTCTGGCGGTGAGGAGGAACTGCTGAGAGACAAAGAGACGCCCGTGCTAAAGCAAAGGCTGTGGTATTCCATAGGTTTTCTGGTTGTTCTGATGTATTTTTCGATGGGACATATGATGTGGAATTTTCCGGTTCCTTCTGTGCTGGAGAACAATCATATCGCGATGGGGCTGATACAGCTCCTGCTCACGATAGCAGTCATGGTGATTAACCAGAAGTTTTTTATCAGTGGATACAAAAGTCTTTGGCATAAGGCACCCAATATGGATACGCTTGTCGCGCTCGGGTCGACAGCAGCTTTTGTATACAGTACCTATGCGCTGTTTGCCATGACAGATGCCGGGCTGCGTGGCGATGCCGGGGCAGTTATGGGCTATATGCATGAATTTTACTTTGAGTCGGCGGCAATGATATTGACGTTGATCACAGTGGGGAAGATGTTGGAAGCGCGTTCTAAGGGAAAGACGACAGATGCGCTGAAGGGACTGATGAAAATATCGCCCAAGACGGCAGTGCTGGTGCGCGGTGGCAGTGAGCAGAAGGTACCTGTTGAAGAAGTGGCAGTGGGGGATGTTTTTGTGGTAAGACCGGGCGAAAGCATTCCTGTAGACGGCATTGTGCTGGAGGGAACAAGTGCTGTAAACGAAGCAGCACTCACTGGAGAAAGTATACCTGTGGATAAGCAGGCGGGCGATAAGGTATCTGCTGCCACGGTAAATCAGTCAGGTTTTATCAAATGCAGGGCATCAAGAGTCGGTGAGGATACGACACTCTCCCAGATTATTAAGATGGTGAGTGATGCGGCAGCCACAAAAGCGCCGATTGCAAAGGTGGCGGATCGGGTATCGGGGGTATTTGTTCCGGCAGTGATTGGGATTGCGTTCATTACAATTGTTGTGTGGCTTGCAGCAGGTCAGACGATAGGGTTTGCGCTTGCCAGAGGAATCTCTGTGCTTGTCATCAGCTGCCCCTGTGCACTGGGGCTTGCCACGCCGGTAGCGATTATGGTTGGAAATGGGATGGGTGCTAAGAATGGCATTATGTTCAAGACCGCTGTATCGCTCGAGGAGGCTGGAAAGGTGTCAATTGTGGCGCTGGATAAGACAGGAACCATCACAAGCGGGGAGCCTGAGGTGACGGATATCATACCGGCCGATGGCGTATCGGAGGACGAACTGATTGCGGTGGCATATGCACTGGAACAAAAAAGTGAACATCCGCTTGCCCGCGCTGTCAATGCGTATGCAAAAGGTTATTTTGAAAATAAAAATGATAGGCAGGATTGGGTGGCAGAGGTCTCGGATTTCAAGGCACTTCCCGGAAACGGACTGACAGCTGTGGTAAATGGCAGACAACTGTATGGTGGAAATGCCAAATTCATCGGAGAGAAGATTACGATTCCGCAGGACTTTGTCCAAAAGTCAGAAGCACTTGCAGAAGAGGGAAAGACGCCTTTGTTTTTTGCAGGTGATACGCTGGTTGGAATGATTGCGGTGGCAGATGTCATCAAGGATGACAGCAGGCAGGCCGTGGAGGAGCTTCAGGGTATGGGAATCCACGTTGTCATGCTGACAGGGGACAATGAGCGCACTGCCAATGCGATTGGGAAGCAGGCAGGTGTGGATGAAGTTATTGCAGGTGTTCTTCCTGACGGAAAGGAAAGTGTCATACGCAGTCTGATGGAAAAAGGAAAGACTGCGATGGTAGGCGACGGTATCAACGACGCACCGGCACTGACAAGGGCAGATATCGGTATTGCAATTGGCGCTGGGACAGACATTGCGATTGATGCGGCAGATGTGGTGCTGATGAAAAGCCGTTTGCGGGATGTTCCCGCAGCAATCCGATTGAGTCGCAGGACGCTTAGAAATATTCATGAAAATCTTTTCTGGGCATTTTTCTATAATGTCATAGGGATACCGCTGGCAGCAGGCGTGTGGATACCGTTGTTTGGGTGGCAGCTCAATCCGATGTTTGGCGCGGCAGCGATGAGCTTGTCCAGCTTTTGTGTGGTGACAAATGCATTGCGCCTGAATCTGGTTGATATCTATAGCACAAAGCGCGACAAAAAACGTGTCGTGGAAAAAGCCACAAGAAAAAAAGAAACGATTCAGTCACAGACTGATCACAATATAAGAAAAGAAGGAGAGAAGAAAATGACAAAAACAATGAAAATCGAAGGAATGATGTGCGGACATTGTGAGGCGAGGGTAAAGAAATCCCTCGAGGCACTGGAGCAGGTAGCAGAGGCAGTGGTAAGCCATGAGGCGGGAACGGCAGTGCTTACACTGAATGCAGAGATTAGCGATGATGTTCTAAAGAAGACTGTCGAGGATCAGGATTACAAAGTGATTTCAGTCGAATAAGTGGAGGGTAAGAGATGCACTGGCCTGCGTAAAGGTCAGTGCATTTTTAAATACGCTTCGGAATAGATTGACAAAATCATGTCAACAACGTTAGAATTGAAATAGAAAGAGGGTTATAGAAACATCTGACGGTTTTGTTTGGTATGTTTGTTATAAAGGAGCGGGTAAGGATGTACAGTAAGAATACAATATTGTTGGTTGATGACGAGGAAATAGTCAAGCAAAAGCTCAAGGATGTTATTGAGGATGAGTATGACGTGCTGGATGCATCGGATGGACAGGAGGCGTTGGAGATTCTTGCAGTTAATTATGACAAGGTGGCAGTGATTGTGCTGGATCTCATCATGCCGGTAATGGATGGCTTTCAGTTCATGGATGAGTTTTACAAGCATCAGGAGTATGACAATATTCCAGTGATTGTTGCCACTTCCAATAATGACTGGCACTCTGAGCAAAAGTGCCTCGAAGCGGGGGTATGGGATTTTGTCATGAAGCCGTACAATCCAGTACTTTTACAATTTCGCATCAAGAATGCGATTGACAAGAGCCGCATGATTATGGCAGAGAGGGATGCGGTTACGGGTCTCTATACGAAGTTTAAGTTTTACCGGACAGTGCGCAGTATTCTCTCAGAGTACAAAGAGGAGACGTTTGCATTTGTACGGTTTGATATTGACCGTTTTAAGATGATCAACAATTTCTATGGAATCAGTGAGGGCGACAAAGTATTGAAGAGCATTGCGTCCGAGTTAGGGCGAATTTCGACTGTGCTTGACAAGTTTATCTATGGACGGCTGGAGAATGACGTGTTTGCAGTCTGTATGCCTTTTAAGGAGGAACACATTGAGCTGCTGGTGAATTCGCTTCAGAACAATTTTAGGGAAGTAAATAAAGATTATAATATCAAAGTATCATGTGGCGTTTATGTCATCAATGATGCGACGCTGGACGTGTCAGAGATGTATGACAGGGCGTATCTGGCGGCAAAGAGCTGTAAGGGAAAATTTGTTCAAAGCATTGCATATTATAATGAGAATATGATTGAAGATATGCGTCAGGAACAATTTATTATCAATGAGGTAAATAGGGCGATTGACGAGGAACAGTTTGAAGTATATCTGCAGCCCAAATTCAATCTTGTCACAGACCTTTCATACGGGGCGGAGGCGCTTGTGCGTTGGAAGCATCCAGAAAAGGGAATGATTTCTCCGGGTGAGTTTATACCAGTGTATGAGCGAAATGGTATTATTGGCAGGCTTGACCAGTATATGTGGCGCCATGCCTGTATACTGCTGCGAAAATGGCTTGATGAGGGCAGGAATCCTAATCCAATTTCTGTGAATGTGTCGAGGGTCAATATCTACAATCCGCAGCTGGTGCAGATTTTCAAAAATCTGATCGCGGAGTATCGGATTCCGGCAGAGCTTCTGAATCTGGAATTGACAGAGAGTGCTTTTATGGAGGACCAGGATCTGGTCATGAAGACGATGAGCAATCTTCATCAGCTGGGATTTAAGATTATGATAGATGATTTCGGCAGTGGATACTCGTCATTGAATGTCTTAAAGGACATGGAGGTCGATTATCTGAAGGTTGATATGAAGTTTTTACAGGATCAGCAGTTCAACGGGAAAGGGGAGAAAGTACTGACGTCTGTGATTCGTATGGCTAAGTGGCTGCATCTGCCATCGATCGTGGAGGGAGTAGAGACACTAGAACAGGTTGATTTCCTCAAATGTATCGGTTGTGAATATGCGCAGGGATATTATTATGCAAAGCCAATGCCGGTCGAGGAATATGAAGCGTTTATTGCCAGGGAAGAGGAGATGGGGGCAAGGTACAGTACAGACGAGAATATGATGGTTATCAATGAATTGAGAAACACACGTTCAAGCCTTGGCCGTTTTTTTGATATGTTGGAAACGCCGATTGCAGTGTATGAATACAGGAATGAAAAGCTCAAATTACTAAGGACGAATACGCGTTACGAAAATGATATTGTGTTTGATCAGAATGTTAGCGAAAGTGAGCACAATCGAAGAATGCACGCGGAGAGAAAACTTCTGGAAGAGGCGTTCGCTAAGATTATACGGGGAGATTTCTGCGGACCAATGGAATATGAGCTCACAGAGAACATCTGGTACCGCGTGACAGTGAAGGTGATTGGAAAGCGGTCAGATACGATGATTATGATGGTTACGTTCTACGATATTAGCGAATATAGATAGGAAGGTCTGTTTCATGTACTAAATTGTTTTAGAGATTCCCACACCAAAGTAGTGGGTGTGAAAAGTAACGATTGATTTGATGTTTTTTCGGGCGCAGCGAATATGGTTGCGCCTGTTTGTCTGATGTATTATAATAGACGAGGCAGTATATTTGGCGGAAAGGTAGGACAAGAATGGAAGTAAAGGATATTCTGGAGAGTGTGCGAAACGGCGGGATAAGTGTGGATGAGGCAGAAAAGTATCTGAGGAGGCAGCCTTTTGAGGAAATGGGATTTGCGAAGCTGGATACGCACAGGGAGCTCCGTTCCGGGTTTCCGGAGGTGATTTATTGTGCGGGGAAGCCTGATGCATACCTGGTGTCGATTTTTCGGAAAATGTATGAGAAAAATGGTGAGGTTTTCGGGACAAGGGCAAGCGAAGCGCAATATGAGCTTGTGCGCAGAGAACTTCCGCAGGTACAGTATGACAGTGTTTCAAAAATTTTAAAGATAGAGCAGGATTCGGAAGAAAAGGCGGCGAAGCGTATTGGAAAGATTGCAGTCTGTACGGCGGGGACTGCAGATATTCCAGTGGCTGAGGAGGCAGCGCAGACTGCAGAGTATTTTGGCAGCTGTGTCAATCGGGTTTACGATGTGGGAGTGAGCGGTCTGCACAGGCTGCTGGCCCATACGGAGACGATACAGGAGGCGAACTGTGTCGTGGCAGTGGCAGGCATGGAGGGCGCACTGGCGAGCGTGATCGGCGGACTGGTCAGCAATCCGGTCATAGCGGTGCCGACTTCTATTGGATATGGGGCGAGCATGCACGGCTTGTCTGCGCTGCTCACAATGATTAATTCCTGCGCGAACGGCATTGCAGTCGTGAATATTGACAATGGGTATGGCGCAGGATATATGGCGACGCAGATTAACCGCCTTGCGGAGCGCGTTTAAATGTGGTTTTGGTGGTGTGGATACATGGCATGGGTGTGTAGTAATAGGATTAGGATAGAGAGGTATGTATGAAAAGATCGATATATTTGGAATGTTATTCGGGAATCAGCGGGGATATGACGGTGGCTGCACTGTTGGATCTGGGTGCGGACAGAAAGGTGCTTGACGAGGCGGTTGACAGTATCAGGCCGTTGGTGCCAGGATTTGATGTGACAATTAAGCGGGTGCAAAAAGCTGGGATTGATGCCTGTGATTTTAACGTTATACTGGATAAAGAACATGAGAATCATGATCACGATATGGAGTATCTGCACGGACACCATCATGAGGAAGGGCATGTTCATAGCCATGAAACACATCACCATCATGAGGAAACGTGTGAAGAGAATTGTCATCAAGAGCAACATGCTCATGACCATGCAGGACACCATCACCACCATACAGGACTAAAAGAAATAACAAATGTTCTGAATAAAGCAAAGCTTACAGATGGTGCAAGAGCGCGGGCGTTGAAAATATTCGGGATTCTTGCCGAGGCAGAGTCAAAGGCGCACAGGAAACCCGTGGACGAAGTGCATTTTCATGAGGTAGGTGCAGTGGACTCGATTGTGGATATCATGTCTGCAGCCGTATGCCTTGACTCGCTCAAAGAAAAATATAATATAACAGATGTTATTGTATCGGAATTGTATGAGGGGCACGGCAGTGTGCGCTGCCAGCATGGCATTCTTCCAGTTCCAGTTCCCGCGACGGCGAATATTATGGAGGCTTATGGGCTGCCAGTGCATTTTATGGAGATGCAGGGCGAGTTTGTCACGCCGACCGGCGCAGCGATTGCAGCAGCAGTCAGGACGACAGACAGGCTGTCTGGCAAATTTAAAGTTGTGGCAGGCGGCATTGGCGCGGGCAAGAGAAATTATGAGAAAGCGAGCCTGCTGAGGGCGATGATTGTGGAGGAGCTGACAGAACAGAGCGATGTCATCTACAAGCTCGAGTCGAATATTGACGACTGTCCCGGGGAGGCATTCGGCTATGTGATGGACAGGCTGTTTGAGGCCGGGGCAAGAGATGTGTACTATACGCCAATCTATATGAAGAAAAACCGCCCGGCCTATCAGCTTAATGTCATCTGCAGGGAGGAGGATATCGCAAAGCTGGAGCAGATAATCTTTCGTGAGACGACCACGATCGGCATCAGGAGAGTGGAGATGGAGCGCACTGTATCAGGGCGTGAAAAACGAATGAATAACACTAGTCTGGGAATGCTTGAAGTGAAGGTGTGCGGAGACAGGATTTATCCCGAGTACGAGGCGCTGGCGGCAGTCTGTCAGGAGCGGGGGATTCCATATCTGGAAGCATACAACAGGGTATTTGCGGAACTGAATAAGATGTAATTGCAGTGGAAATGTAAAGTAAATGTATAGGAGAAAAGGGATGTCTGACAGAAAGATAACGACAGTAATTTTTGATTTGGATGGTACGCTTTTGGACACTTTGGAGGATTTAAAGAATGCAGTCAATTACGCATTGCGGGTCTGCGGTATGCCGGAGCGCACATTAGGTGAGATCAGACAGTTTGTGGGAAACGGTGTGCGGAATCTGATGATCCGCGCAGTGCCGCAGGGAGAGGAAAATCCAGAATTTGAGCGCGTGTTTGATATTTTTAAGGAATATTACGGGGAGCACTGCAATGATGCGACAAGGGCATACGACGGAATACCAGAGCTGCTGCAGGAATTAAAGAACGCTGGTTATGCGATGGCGATTGTTTCCAATAAGATTGACTCGGCAGTGCAGGATTTAAATAACAGGTATTTCTCACAGGTAGACATCGCAATCGGCGACCGGGAGGATCTGAGGAGGAAGCCTGAGCCGGACAGCGTACTGCTCGCGCTGAAAGAGCTTGGACGGACGAAGGAGGAAGCCGTCTATGTGGGCGACTCCGATGTGGACCTTGCGACGGCACAGAATGCGGGACTTCCATGTATCAGTGTACTTTGGGGATTTCGTGATCGGGAGTTTCTCGTGGAGCATGGCGCGAAGATATTTGTGGAAAAGCCTATGGAAATAACAGATGTTTTGCATGATATGAATGCCTGATGGAATTTCCTGAGCGGCAGGTGCGGAAAATGTTGTGGTAATTTGATGATGAATGCCTGATTGGCATATAGATGTTGGAGTATGTAAGAGGTACTGCTATGAGAATCGCAATCTGTGATGACGAGGAGGCACAGCGCCTGCTGCTGCAAAAGTATGTGGAAGAGTGGGCGCAGGAAAACAGAATACAATTGGAGACAAGGCTGTTTACCAGCGGGGAAAGCTTCTGGTTTGCGTGGGAGGACGACCGGGAGTATGACTTGCTGATCTTTGATATCGAGATGGGACAGCTGAGCGGCATGGAGCTTGCCTCGGATATCCGCAGGAAGGATGAGGAGATTCCGATTCTCTTTGTCACGGGGTATGACAGCTACATGGCGCAGGGATTTGAGGTTGCCGCGCTGCATTATCTGTTAAAGCCGCTCAGAAGGGAAAAGCTGTTTGCGGTGCTTGACAAGTTCAACAGGAATCAAATGAAAAAGGAGCAGGAGGAGAAGCTGCTGTTCCGCACAGAGCAGGGACCGCTTTCGCTGCCTGTGTCTAAAATATGGTACATCGAGGCGAGGGCGCACCAGTGTATTCTGTATACAGAGGACGAGTCGCATATATTATGTGCTTCGATCAGTGAGATGGTTGCAAGTCTCTGCAGACGGCAGGGGTTTGTGCGCTGTCATCGCTCGTATCTGGTGAATGTGCAGCATATTTCCGCGATTGTGAAGCCGGAGCTGATTCTGGATGACAAGCGCAGGATTCCGATGAGCCGAAGCGCGGAGAAGGAGGTCAACCAGGCTTTTATCAAACTTTATAAAGGATGACAAATATGACTTGGCAGATTGTAATAGGAATATTGTTACTGCTTGTTTTGATCAATCTTATGCTGTGGATACTTGCACTTCCCAGATATGTGACGCACAGGATATCACGCTTCCAGAATGAGCTGGTGAACAGGCACTATGACGAAGTGGATACGATGTACCGCAGGATGCGGGGGTGGCGGCATGATTACCACAATCACATACAGACGCTGACAGCTTATCTGAGCATGGCACAGTATGACGAAGCGTTAACGTATCTGGAACTTTTGACGGAAGATCTGGCGAAGGTGGACACTGTACTTAGGACGGGAAATGTCAAGGTGGATGCCATCCTGAACAGCAAACTGGCGCTGATACAGGAGCGGAATATCAAGGTGGATGCAACTGCGATAGTGCCAAAGGAAATATCGCTCTCAGACATTGACCTGTCAGTGCTGATCGGCAATCTCATGGACAACGCGATGGAGGCGTGTGCGAAGCTGCCAAAGGAGGAGCGTTTTATCCGCGTGTATATCGATGTGATCAAGAAGCAGCTCTATATCTCCGTCACCAATTCCATGGACGGCATGGCAAATCGCAAGGGGAATCATTTTCTCTCTGACAAGCAGGGGAACCATGGGTTTGGACTGCTGCGTATCGACGATATCGTGGCAAAGCATGGCGGGTATCTGAACCGCAAGGCGGAGGATGGCGTGTTTGCGACGGAAGTGCTGCTGCCGCTGGTAGGAGAAGAAAAAAACCATTGATGCAAAATAGAATACCATTCGTGCTGAAATCATTTTTTTGATTGAAAAATCGTTTAAACTGGTAATATCAAATAGATGTCTGTATTCCAGTCTGCAAACGGAATACACATGCAGGAATGGAGGATGCGATACAATGCTCTACATGTCACATGTTTTTGAGGACAGAAAACGGCGGAAATACGGTCTGGTCAGCAACTTTATCTACAATATGAAGTCTGCGAAGGAGTGGGACAAAAAGCTTTTCTGGGCACAGATACTCATGGTGGTTCCCAACGTGGCGGCGTCGCTGCTGGGCACATATCTACCGTCAAGGCTGGTGTCAGATCTGACGGCGCAGATCGGGATACCGCAGCTGATGCTGGAGCTGGTTGTCATCTGCGCGGTGATGTGGATTGGCAATGCCGCGTTTGAGGTGATGCTCGAATACTGCGAATTGGAGGGGAGCTTCATCAGCACCCACTATGCGAAAAAGTTTGTCCGCAAGATTATGGATGTGGACTATGACTATCTCGAGGATGAGGCCTTTCAGAAGGTGTCAGGAAATGCGTGGCGCGTGGCGCGGTTTGGTCAGGGCGTGTCGAACGCGGTGGTGGCGTTTCCGCAGTTTCTGTCGTACATGACGGGGGTGGTGGTCTACGGATTCCTGCTGATGCAGAGGAGCGTGATTCTGCTCCTTGTGATGATGTGCGCCATCAGCGTGAGCCTGTGGCTGCTCTCTATCGCACGTAAAAAGCACGCACAGTACTATGAGGAACTTGCGCTCTCTTCCAGAAAATCGGGGTATATCACAGCACAGGCAACGGACAGCGCAGCTGGCAAGGATATCCGTATCTATCATCTGACGGACTGGTTTTTGGAAAAATATGATGAGGCATTGCGTGAGATTGGCAGGATTTACGGCGTTATCCACGACTGGTATCTGTTTCGCAATCTGTCCCACGCAGTGCTGCAGCTTTTCATGGACGGCGCGGCATTCGGGCTTCTGGCATATATGCTTGCCAGCGGTGAGATCACGGCGGCGGAGTTTGTGTTTTACATCGGTCTGGTGAGCGGATTTTCCATATACTTTGAAAATATGCTTCGCCAGGTGATGAGTTTCAACAACACCAGCGCGTCAATCAGCTATCTCAGGGAATTTCTGGAGGCGGAGGATCGGTGGAACCGCGGGGAGGGCATCGGCGCAGAGCGCATGGAACAGATTCGGAAAAATCCGGTCAGGATGGAATTTCGGAATGTATCGTTTACCTATCCGAACAGTGAGAAGCCGACCTTAAAAAATATCAATGTTGTCATCAGACCTGGTGAAAAAATTGCGCTGATCGGATTAAACGGCGCCGGAAAGACCACGCTGGTCAAACTGATGTGCGGATTCTATCACCCGACGGAGGGGGAGATTCTGCTGAATGACATTCCAATCGAACAGTTTAACAGGGATGAGTACTACAGTCTGGTGTCAGTGCTGTTTCAGGACGCGACGATGCTGGCACTGTCGCTGGACGAGAACCTGACAGGGCAGAATCCGGATGAAATCGACAGAAAGCAGCTGGAACAGGCGCTAAAGCTCTCCAATTTTGCATCTGTCTACGAGAAGCTGGCAGACAGGGGAAGGACGCCGCTGGTCCGGGAAATCAACAAGACGGCGACAGACTTCTCCGGCGGAGAGAAACAGCGAATGCTGTTTGCGCGGACACTGTACCAGAACACGCCGCTGGTCATTCTCGACGAGCCGACGGCGGCACTTGACCCAATCGCAGAGAACGAGTTGTATCTGAACTATGGAAAGTCGATGGAGAACAGGACAAGTGTCTACATATCACACCGCTTGTCCAGTACCCGGTTCTGCGACCGGATTCTGCTGCTCGAGCACGGGGAGATTATCGAGGAGGGCACGCACGAGAGCCTGCTTGCGGGCAGGACGCGCTACGCTGAGCTTTTCGAGGTGCAGAGTCAGTATTATAAGGAAGAGAGTGAGCGGAAGCGCAAGAGTGAGCTGATGGACGACACCTATGAGTCGAATGTGGAGAAGAGAGGTGTGTTTGATGAGTAGAGGGAACAAAGATAAAAAGGACTGGAGAAAAATATTTGCCCTGCTCGGGAATCTGTCAAAAAACCACAAAGATGTGCTGGTCGGGATGGTCGGGTTGTCCGTATTTACCGGAATCCGTCCTTTTATATCCGTCATTTTGATGGGAATGCTGGTCGATGTGGCGTATGCAGGCGTGGAATTTTCAGAGCTGCTGCGCTATATCGCAATCGGCGTGGGCGGAATCTTTCTGATGGCGGCGGCGGAGGGCGTGCTGGTCATGTTCTTCAACAGAAAGCTCGAGTACATGCAGGAGATTCAGGCGCAGCCCATGAATCAGAAGAGCATGCGGATGGATTACGAGTATCTGGAGGACTCAGATATCCATGAGATGCGCCAGAAGATTGAGCGGTTCGGCGGCTGGAGTCTCACGGCGCGCGTCCTGAGCTGCATGAACAAAATCCTGACCGCGGCGGTTACGGTTATCATGGCAGTATTTGTGGTCGTTCCGATGTTTATCCGCAGCAGCCATGCGCTGTCAGCGGGATTTGTTGGGTCGTGGCTGATGTCAGTTCTGCTGATCGCAGCGATACTGGCGCTTGTGTTTGTCGAGTTTAAGCTGGGAATCTATTTTCATGAGAAGGAAGCTGACGCCAGGAAAGAGATGTCGGGATACGAGGCAAAAAATAAGTATTATCTCGATATCCTGTCCGGGTGTGAGAAGCAGAAGGACTTAAGAATCTGCGGGCAGCAGCAGCTGTATCAGCGGGAGTTTGGGGAGTCGGCAGCCGGTACCAAGGCGGTTGTGGACAAAATGGCGCGTTTTATTTCATTAAACGTCTTTTCACAGCGCTCTATCTCAGCGCTGACAGGTTTCTTCGTCTATGCGTTTGCGGGGCTGCTCGCCTGTGCGGGCATGATCAGTGTCGGCGGTGTAGTCACATATGCGGCGAGTATCCTGAAGTTCACGGAGGGAATGGGGCGGTTTGTGTATGTGCTGAGCTGGCTGGAAGGAAATGTGGATTTTGCGAGGGATTACATGGATTATATGGCGCTGCCGCAGAGGAAGCACGAGGGCTGTATTCCGATGGAAAAACGCCGAGACAACCGTTTTTCCGTGGAGTTTGACCATGTGTCCTTCAAGTATCCGGGGAGTGACACGTATGTGATCAGGGACCTGAACCTTAAGTTTGAGATTGGGGAGAAGATGGCGATCGTGGGCAGGAACGGCTCCGGGAAGACGACGTTTATCAAGCTGCTCTGCCGTCTGTATGATGTGACGGAGGGGTGTATCAAGGTGAATGGAATTGACATCCGCAAGTACGATTATGCCGAGTACTGTGACCTGTTTGCGGTGGTGTTTCAGGACTTCCAGGTGTTTGCGTTCCCGCTGGGCGAGAATGTGGCAGCAGGCTCTGCGGTGGACAGAGCGCGCGCTATCGATGCTCTGGACAGGGCCGGCGTGGGAGAGCGGTACCGCGCATTGCCCGATGGGCTTGACACCAGCATCGGAAAAGAGTTTGAGGAAAACGGCGTGACCTTCTCCGGCGGCGAGAAACAGAAGATAGCGATCGCCCGCGCGATATACAAAGATGCACCGTTTGTCATCATGGACGAGCCGACCGCCGCACTTGACCCGGAGTCTGAGTGTGAAGTGTACGCGGGCTTTGACAGGATGGTGGGAAACAAGACTTCCATCTATATTTCCCACCGGCTGGCCTCCTGCCGCTTCTGCGAGGATATTCTGGTATTTGACAAGGGCAAAGTGGTGCAGCGCGGGAAGCATGAAGAGCTGGAGCAGCAGGAAGGTCTGTACAAGGAGCTGTGGGATGCGCAGGCGCAGTACTATGCCTGAAGTAGCAGCCGACACAAAAAATCTGTGAAGAACGCTGCCCCTGCGTTCTTCGGTGTGAAGCTTTAGATTTTCTTAGCGG
>CAMWXA010000083.1 GCA_947178035.1 uncultured Lachnospiraceae bacterium
TTTTAATCCTAATCCGGCCTACCCCATACGTCTGCGTCGCGGTGGCTCGGATTTGTGTATAGGAGTCCACTATCACAGCAATGCCGCTCTCCCCTCTCATTCCGTTTTGATAATAATCTCGTTCGGAGGCATCCGAAGTACGCCCATCGGAAGTGTGGTTCATTCCATTGGAATCTGTGAATAACACCGCATCAAACAGCGCATTCTGTTCTATCTCTTTTAACAGCTGCTCGTCGATTACAGGCTCTTTCAATCCTTCACTGACAAAATGTGCATATGTATGAATCAGCTCCAGTGCATTGTTCATCTTCTCGTTGATCCGCGTCGTTGTCTGGCGCGCTGAATCTGCCGCATAATTTTTGTTCCGTTCTTCCATGCGCACACTATTCTGTGTCGTATACCAATGAAGCAGTATCATCATAGCAATCAAAAGCACAATTACATATATCACTTCCTGTATCGATTTTTTCCTGTTTTTCATAAAACCTTCCCCTCCGTATTGCTTGCTCCTACCCAGAATATTATACTACCTGCGTTTTGATGCGTCAACATTGCCGACAGTTCTATATTCTTTCTCAGTTTGGCACATGATTCCCCTGCTTTGATGAATGCGTGAACAGTAACATAAACACCCATTGCGTAAACAACATTTGCACAATGGGTGCCTGACATTTCTATTTGCCTTCCTATTTCTTCCTAAGTACCAAATGCTGTGGCAGACCGTTTACCATAAACGGCTGATAATCGCCCTGAATCAGCGGTTCAATGTAATTGATAAATTCGTCCGTCACATAGTTTCCTTCCCTGTTTACCCAGTTTCTTGGAACCACTTTCTCATTGTTTGCAATGCGATGCACATCATAGATGCCAGCAGCACTCATGTACGGATCGTCTGAAACGCGGTCAATGACAACCATTTTGCCTGTATCGCCTTCGTCTGCAGCCTTTACAGCAGCTCCTCCCACCATAAATGCCTCGTTTACGTCAACACGTGACGCCATGTGAGACGCACTTCTCTGCAGTGTAGAAAACTCGATACTGCGTGTCTTGCATCCTATCTCTGCGCCGAGATATCCTGCCAGATACGCTGCTGTCCCCTGAAGCTGCTTATGTCCAAATGCATCCACATAGTCTGCGCCGCCTGACAGCTCACACACATACCTGCCATCCGCGAGCTTAATTCCCTCTGACACTGCGATGACGATCGACTCTTTCTTTTTTAACAGCTCCTGTACCTTCTTCAGGAATTTATCAATATCAAAAGGAACCTCTGGGAGATAGATCAAATCCGGTCCGTCACACTCCTCTGTCTTGGCAAGCGCTGTCGCTCCCGTAAGCCAGCCTGCATTGCGGCCCATAACCTCGATCACCGTGATCATCTCTTTGTGGTAAGTGAGTCCCAGCGCATCGCGAATGACTTCCTTAGTGGACGCTGCAATATACTTTGCTGCACTTCCAAAACCAGGTGTGTGGTCAGTGAGCGCAAGATCATTGTCAATCGTCTTGGGCACGCCAAGGAACTTCTGCGAATGGCCTTTTATGATTGCATAATCCGACAGCTTTTTGATGGTATCCATAGAGTCGTTTCCGCCGATATAGATAAAAGTCTCAATGTCCAGCTTATCCAGTATGTGAAAAATTTTGTCATAAATATCAGGATTTTCGTGGATTTCTGGCAGCTTATAGCGACAAGATCCCAAAAAAGCCGAAGGGGTACGCTTTAAAAGTTCGATATCCATATCCGAATGAATCTGTGTGGACAAATCCACATACTGTTCATCCAAAAATCCCTGAATCCCGTGCAGCATACCATACACCTTGTGGAATCCCCTCTCCTTAGCAGTCTTGTACACGCCTGCCAGACTGGAATTGATTACAGATGTCGGTCCCCCTGACTGCCCTACAATAATGTTGCGTTTCTTGTCCATTCCTTTATTCCTCCTTAAAAATATCATTTAACAGTTGGTTAGCAGGTTGCTCCGCCTACTACTGTCTTCTTCAAAACCTGTTCGCGGTCAATCTTACTGTTGAGCAGCTTATCCTGAACATAGTCAAATCCAAGCCTGTCGATCGTGTCTGCAAAGCGCTCTCCGGAAAGTCCTTCATCGCGGAAAAACAGAATCGCACGCTCTGCCATATCGATAACTTCCTCCTCAGAAGTAAAAATTCGATCCAGCATATGTCCCTGCGCCACTCGCTTGCCCCAGCGCCCTCCGATGTAAATCCGGTATCCTGCTGCGGACTCATTCACTGCGCCAAATGGACATTTTCCAATACATCTGCCACAGTGGTTGCAGGCCTCTGAATCAATATGGATCCTGCCGTCCGCCATCTGTGCCACATGAATCGGACAGCCCTTCTCCACCTGACACACCTTACAGCCACGGCATTTCGACAGGTCAATCTCCGGCACGCGCTGTCCGATGATTCCCAGGTCATTCAAATCCGGCTTTACGCAGTTGTTCGGGCATCCGCCGACTGCAATCTTAAATTTGTGCGGAAGTGCCACATCCTGATATCCCTTGAAATACAAATCATGCATTCTCTGTGAGAGCGCGAAGGTGTCGATCAGACCATACTGACACGTCGTTCCCTTGCAGGACACGACCGGACGGACTTTGGAGCCTGTGCCGCCTGTCTCCAGACCTGCCTCAGCCAGAAATTCACGCACGTCCTCAATCCTGTCATACGGAACTCCCTGGATTTCCAGTGTCAGACGCGTGGTCATCGTCACCTCACCTGTTCCGTACCGCTCTGCTGCCTCGGCAATCTTTTTCTGCTCCTCCGCTGTAATCTTGCCGTTTCTGGTGATCACACGAACATTAAAGATATCGTCATAACGCTTATCCTGCAGGCAGCCCAGCCCCTTTACGCGCTTGATCTCCTCTGGAGACAGCTTCTTTCCATCGCGCGGCACTCTCACTTCATTGAATGTGACACCGCCCTCAAGAACAAGCGTGTTTGTATATCCCAGCGCCTTTAAGCGGTTTTGTAAAAAGTATCCTCTCTTGCCCTTTGCACACACAAGCAGCAGTTTCGCATCTTTATCCAAATCCTCGATTGGCTCCACCACTTTGGACAGATCAATCCAGCGCGCGTTCGGAATCGCCGGCGCTGGCTGTGCATCCAGAATAGTATATCCCTTTGCCGCTCCGGATGCGTACTCTGACGGACTCATACTCTGAATCACGCCGTCAAGCTTGTTCTCCAATATGTAACACGCTGTGACAAATGGATGGATTGCCGTGGAAAATGGCGGCGCATAGGCAAAATCCATCGTGTCAAAGTCGTCGAGCTTCATTCCCTGATAAATCCCCGTCACAGCGATATCAACCATCTTGTCAACGGCTCCTGCACCCAATGCCTGAATGCCGAGGAGTCTGCGGCTGTTTGTCTCCGCTGTCAGTTTGATAATAAAGGAGGACGCCCCTGGATAATAGTGCGCTTTGTCATCGAGAATGCAGACTACAGATGTCGCCTCAATGCCAGCAGCTTCTGCCTGTTGCTGTGTAAGTCCGGTCCGGCCCCCGTTTAATGTGGGAAGCAGGCGCACAACACCTGTTCCAAGGCATCCGCGGTATCCTTCCCCTTTATCATACATTTTCTTTGCCATCGCGCGGGCGGTAAGATTGGCTGTCGACCCCATCGCCGACCACTGCGGCTGATCCGTTATCGCATTCTTTACCATCGCACAGTCGCCAACTGCATAGATATCAGGAAGGTTTGTCTGCATATTCTCGTCCACGATGACCGTGCCCTTAAACATCTCGATTCCAGAATGATTTAAGAATGCAGTTGCCGGACGCACACCAATCGCAAGTATTACAATATCCGCCGGCAGAATGCCGCTGTCTGTGCTGACGCTCTCTACATGATCGGTTCCGCCGATTCCTTTGAGACTCACTGATGTGAGCACACGCATGCCATTTGCCTTGAGCTGGCGCTTCGCATATCCTGCCATGTCCTCATCAAACGCGTTTGGCATAATTTGTGACGCCGCATCGATCACTGTCACTTCCATATTCATCGCCACGAGGTTTTCTGCCACTTCTAATCCGATAAATCCCGCACCGCATACAACCGCCTTGCGGCACTTGTTCCGCTCAGCATACTCACGGATTGCCACTGCATCGTCCGGCGTGCGCACGCAGAATGCCCCTGGGAGTCCAACTCCATCCACTGGTGGAACAAAGGGGGCCGCCCCCGTCGCAATGATCAATTTGTCATAAGTTTCCACAAACACGCTTCCATCGGTGCGTCGGATAGACACTTCTTTTTTGTCACTTTCGATCCCGATTGCCTCACATCCAACCTGCACCTGCGCCCCTGTAAGTCCTGCATACTTCTCCGGTGAGTTCACAATCAGCGCCTCCCTGGACGCTATGTCACCACCAATATAATATGGCAGTCCGCAGCCCGCATAGGAAATGTCTGCACCTTTCGTAAAGATCAGCACCTCCGCCTGCCGGTCGAGGCGTTTCAGTTTTGCCGCTGCTTTTGTTCCGGCCGCTACTCCGCCTAAAATCACATATTTCATCCTTTGTCCTCCTTTGGATATTTGTGTTACGCTTAAATAATAGTATAGTGCAAATTGTCGCTGTTATCAATAAATTTTATGTATTTTTTGTGAAAGTTATGTATCAATTGTTACTGTTCACGGGCAATGTCATTAACTTAAGCTCTTAATAACTGAGATTGGTGAATAAACACAAGGATTTATTAGGTATTTTTGAGTACAATTTGTTCGTCAGGTTCCTTAAGTTAATGACATTGGGAGTGAACAGTAACTATCAATTATTGTGGACATCAAAAAATCCGCTTCGTTTACGAAGCGGATTATCATCAATATTCTTCCTCTATTTTTTCTTCGATGTCGCTGACGGGTTTCTCCAGACCCTCAATCGTGATGTTATTCTTCTCTGCGTAATCCCATAGAGCCGCGTGTATCGCCTCCTCGGCAAGCAGAGAACAGTGCACTTTCACAGGCGGCAGTCCGTCAAGTGCCTCCATGACTGCCTTGTTGGTCACTTCGAGTGCCTGCTGGACTGTCCTGCCCTTCACAAGCTCTGTCGCCATGCTGCTGGTCGCCACAGCTGCACCACAGCCAAAGGTCTTGAATTTTGCCTCCTGTATGATACCGTTATCATCAATATCGAGATACATGCGCATGATATCCCCGCACTTCGCATTTCCAACCGTTCCTACCCCGCTTGGATTCTCAATCTCTCCCACATTGCGCGGATTATTGAAATGATCCATCACCTTTTCACTGTACATATATGCCTATACCTCCCCTTTTTTACAAAAATCTTCGTATAACGGTGACATGGAGCGAAGCCGCTCCACAATTGTTTTGATTGCATCGACGGTAAAATCAATATCCTCTTTTGTCACTTCCTCCGAGAGTGTCAGCCTCAGCGATCCATGTGCAATCTCGTGCGGGAGTCCGATCGCCAGAAGCACGTGAGACGGGTCAAGCGAACCCGATGTGCAGGCCGAACCAGAGGAGGCACAAATTCCCTGCTGGTCAAGCAGTATCAGCAGCGACTCGCCCTCAATAAATCGAAAACAGAAATTAGCATTGTTTGGAAGCCTGTCCGTCATATGGCCGTTCAGTCTGCTGTATGGCACTTCCGCAAGCACTCTCCTGATCAGATAATCCCTCAGTTCGATCTCCTTTGCCGACCGCTCCTGAAGCCGCTCTGCCGCCAGCAAAGCCGCTGTCCCCATCCCTACGATACCGGAAGTATTATGTGTTCCGGCGCGGCGTGAACGCTCCTGTGCACCGCCGTGTACAAAAGAGCCGATGCGAACGCCTTTTCGAATATAGAGAATCCCAATTCCCTTGGGTCCATAGAATTTGTGACCGCTGGCACTGAGCATGTCAATGCTTTGCTCATCCACATTTAACGGAATATGCCCATACGCCTGCACCGCATCTGTGTGAAAAAGGATTCCCTTCCTCTTTGCAAGTGCGCCTATCTCCTTTATCGGCTGTATCGTACCAATCTCATTGTTTGCTGTCATAATTGTAATCAGTATCGTGTCCGGCCTGATTGCAGCCTCGAGCTCATCCAGCCTGATCACGCCATCCTCGTCCACATTCACATAAGTAACCTCATACCCCTGTTTCTCCAGATACTGACACGTATGCAGAACTGCATGGTGCTCGATTGTGGATGTTATGATATGCTTTCCTTTTGTTTTGTATGCCTCTGCTGCCGCCTTGATCGCCCAGTTGTCAGACTCACTGCCGCCAGCCGTAAAATAGATTTCATTGGGCTGCGCACCAATAAAGTCTGCGATATTTTTCCTGGCCTCATCCACCGCCTTCATGGACTTGCCAGCAAAACTGTAGATAGCAGATGGATTTGCATACTGCTCACAGAAATAAGGCTTCATCGCCTCAAAAACTTCCTCTGACACTTTCGTTGTCGCTGCATTATCAAGATAAATCATTTCTTTCTCCTCCTCAGGCTCTATATCACGTAATTGTCTGCTGCCTTCTCATGCTCAATATCAATCAGGTCCTGCAGCGTGATTGTGTCTATGACATTGTTCACAGCCTCATAAATGCGCCGATACACTTCAACCGTAGCACATTTCCCCTGGCGATCACATGGCAGCGCATTCTCGGAAAGACATTCGACAGGAACAAGCGGCCCCTCCGTCAGCCTGAGAATCATACCGACTGTGTAGTCCTTCGGCGCCTTCACGAGCTGATAACCGCCCTGTGCCCCGCGTGTACTGCGCACATATCCCGCCTTGTTCAGCACTGCAATAATCTGTTCCATATATTTCTCCGATATCTCTTGTCTGGATGCAATATCTTTGAGTTTTATCGTCTCCCCGATATGACCCGCCAAGTCCAGCATAATTCTTAATGCATAACGTCCTTTTGTCGATATGGTCATAACGTTCCTCCTGATTCCTTTTTATCAACAGTTTTATTAACTACACTCATTTATAACACTTATATCCTACAAAGTCAATAGGTATAATCGTGTTTATTGTTATTCCATTGCTGCCGCTATTATCAGAAACGCGCACAGCACCCCCAGCATCACTGGCAGTATCACTGTGAGCACAGACATTGACAGTCTGTTTCTCTTATAAAAATTCTGCTCCTTCACATCGATGATCACCTGCACAATCCCCTGCAGTGCACACAAAGCTACCGCAGTAGCAGCAACCATATAGACAGGATAAACTGTGCGGTTTTCTGCATCTAACTCACTGTCGATATCATTATTGATGTCCATCCTGCTAATCGCAAACCGAAATGTTGTATCCTCCGAAAGTTTCCTCTGAAAGCATTCCTCTGCAATCTCACGCAAACGTTTTGCATCATCCTCCTGTTTCTTTAGCATGTCATTTTGTGAAATGTAGTCCCCAAACCATTTCAGTGACACCTGTCGGAAAATCTGCTCAAATAATATCTCGTTTACAACAGGCACTGCCACGGCATCCGCATCCTGATAGACCAGAATCTCTCTGTTCGCACGCATGGCAGTCATGTCCTCTGTCAAAGTTTCCGGCAGGACATATCCACACTCCACATCACCCTTCTGCACTGCGCGCTGAACTGCCTCGTCACTCTCATACTGCACAAAACATACCAGCCCTTCATGCGCTCCGAGCGCCTCCATATACTCCCCTGACGCATCATAGACAGCTGCCCTGATCTGCGTCTTTGAGCCCTGTTCCACCTGGATGATAACCGCAGACAACACAGCGATAAAGCCCAGGCTAATCCACATACTCTTTTTGTACAGAAGGCGGCGAAACACCACCATGCCAACTGATGGGACGCGGACCTGCAAATCCGCCTGTCCTGCGCACGGCACGGACTTGTTATGTTCTCCAATCCGCATCGACAGCACCGTACATCCGAACAGACACCCTCCCCATGCACAAAGTCCTGCTGCCACATAGGAAAAGGACTGTGTATCACCCGTGAGCAATATCGTAAAGCCGCTTTTGACCATTGCCGCCGGGAGGAACTTCCCGATCAGCGCTGCCGCCTCAGGCAGTAACACCGACGGAATCAGACAGCCTGACAGATACGCCTGAAGCACCGCCAGTATTCCGATGGCCACCAGCGCTGACTCACGTTTCTCCACAATTTGATAAATCATCATGAAATAGATTGTCATAAACACAAGGATCCCTAACAGGCCAACGATTCCCTCTAACGTCGCGGTCACTGTCAGCAGCTGTCTTACCTGCGGTATCAAAAACAACAGAAACGGAAGCAGCGACACCACAAACATCAACATACTGCCTGCAAGACATCTGGCTGCAAGCTGCGCCGCATAACCCACACCCACACGTCTGTCGGCCATCGTCTGCTGCAGATTGCTCCGCTTGCAGAATCCGCCCAGAAAGAGTCCGGCAAGCATCACATATATTGTCAAAAGAGCGCTTCCATAATAGACCGCATATGTGTCATTTTCCGTCAATGAAAGTGTTCTCATACGAAACAGCTTCTCTCTGTCAGTGGCAGCAGCCAGGTTGAAACGATTGATCGCATCATACATAGACTGTATGTCTCCATCCTCATACTCCACTGAAAATTTCTGCAAAATTGCATCAGACGCATAGATTTCAGCCTGTGCGGTGCCAAGCATTCCCACTCCTGCCGCGGCAAGCTCCTCAAAGAGCATACTTCCCACCGCGCCCAGACCTCCGCCTGATACAATTCCCTTATTCTTTTTTGGCAGATACAGGGCAGCTGGTGTATTACTCCCCGACAGGATCTCATTGATGACATCGTTTGGAAGTACGATCAGTGCTGCAAGCTCTCCGTTCTCCAAAAGCGCTTTTCCCTCCTGCTCCGTGACAGCCTCAAGGCTGCAAAAGCTTTTGACTGACTCCATGCTCTGTATATATGAGACAGCCAGATCGGTAACTTGATTCTCCTCTGCCACATAGCCCACTCTGAGTTTATGCATTTCTTCATTCGGACGCTGCAAAATGCCAGCGCAAAAAGCAATCACACTGGCGGCTGCCACACACACAGCCGCCAATATCATCGCTCTCTTTAAAATTGAGGGCAGCATGACAGCTGCCCTCTTATATTCCGCTTGTAACCAAATGGTATTAATTCTCTTTTTCATATCCACTAATATAGTATGTCATATAACAGACTGTTGATTTCTTCTGAACTCATTTCAAAAATATTCGTAGCATTTTCAGGCACTTCGACCGTGTTTTCTGTCGGCTCCGTCGTAATGGATCCTGTCATCAGCAGCAGGTCTTCTCCATCGATCGTTATCGCGCCATGATTCAGCTCAAAGGTATAGCGCTCCCCCTTCACAATATCTGTAAAGGCTCCGTCCGCACGAATTTCAATACTGCCGTCAGGCACTTCCAACAACATCTGCAGGTCAAAGGTCCGATCCTGATATCCCCACTGGTTTGTATACCAAAAAGTAATCTCATCGTCGCTGCTGCTCTCTTGAATGCGCAATGTCAGATCCTCATCATAATACTCATCTGTAATGCCCGCCTTTCTCGATATTTCCATAAACAGAATCTCATCACCAGACTGCATATAAATACCGCCCTCAATAGAATCCAGTGCGCGTTCCTGACCCGAAAAATTGATATCGATCGCAAACGAATCAACGTCAGAATACTCGCTGGAGACCGCGATATCCTGTGGGGTTGAGATGTTGACAATCCGTCCTTTTTTATCCAGGTAAAAATCAATAACAACATCCTGCTCGTATCTTATCCCGAAAATCTGCTCAATAACATTGTCCATCTCCGCCTTAAACTCGTCAAAGTCACTGCCGTATGCTGTCTCGTATCCTTTCATCATGTCCGTATAATAGTCACTTGCAAGAATGTCATCCTTCATCGCTTCAATGGCTTCATTATAAGCATCCTTATCCATCGTAACCTGTACGCCGCCATATTCCGCAGCAGTGCCGTCAAACGCAAACGCGCGCTTCTGCCCGATCTCCTCAAACGTCATGGACTCCGCCAAAGATACACCCTGTCTGCCAAAAATCTTTTCCAACTCACTCACCACAAGTGTTCCCTCGCTGTCATCCGATGCCGCATCATCACCAAACAGTGTCAGGGAATAATCCTCTGGCAATGTCTCGTACAGCAGGTCAGACCAGGCGGAATCATTAAAATCCCTTCCAAGATTTGTCAGTTCGAGACTGTATACTTCCTTCTGAAAAACCAGCGGAGCACTCAAATACAGCGTATTGTCAGCAGCGACAATGCTGCCCACATTCATCTTAAATCCAAATGCACCGACGCTCACACCGTACTCTGCCATCTCGTTCTGATAGTCCGTGACTCCATCCAGCGCTACTGCAATATTGTCAATACTTCCTGTGGAACTGGGATCCGTAAAGGACATGTCAATCCTGGTATGTATCGGACTCGTATCCTTCAACTGGTTTAATGCAGTAAAATCAATGTCTTCGGCCACCGCCCCCTGATATGCCGCCATCTCCTGTGCCATGTTCGCCATCCCTTTGGCCAGCTGTGCTCTGGGGTCTCCACCGCCCAGAAGCGATTTGAAAAAAAGGCCGCCGGCTGCAATGGCAATAACCACTGCCGCTGCACACAACACGCCAGCCACAAGGCCAGTCTTTTTTTTCTTTGGCTTTGCCTCCGGTACCCCCTGAATTGGCGGCGGAACCTGTATCGGACCAAAGCCCATTGGATTTTGATTCGCCAGATTTCCATCCACTTGCTGAGTATACGGATTCTGCCCCATCGGCCGGCTGATTTCAGTCTGATAAAACTGTGCTGGCGATGACTGCGCAGTCTGGGAATCTATATTGGGCGATTTACTCAACTGCACTGGCACTGCATCCCGATGGTCTGATTCTGACGGTTTGCCCAGCTGCACGGGTGCCATATCCTGATTCCCTGATTCTGACAGTTTGCCCAGCTGCACGGGTACTGTCTGTTGTGATTGTGATTCTGCACCATATGCCAGGGAATTTCCACTCTCTTTTACTTCCTCATACGGATCTGCACCGTACAGCAGACCTTCACTGCCAGAGCTGTCTTTATTTGTCTCATTTTTATTATTTTCTTCCAATTCACTCTACTCCTTTATTTGATTCAGCAGATCCTGCCCGCGCAAAGTTCTGTCAATCTCTTTGCCCACTCCCTTACAGAGGGCATATACACTGTCACACAGATCCAAATCGATCTCATCGTGCGTGGCGAGAAGGACTGTGCCTCCCATCTGCTTATACATGCAAAGATACTGTCTGATATCTGCCTTTCCCGGGAGATCCAGCGCTGCGTCCGGCTCATCCAACAGCAGAATCGGTGGATTGCCCGCCAGCGCGCATCCAATGCTCACGCGCTTTCGCATCCCACCCGAAAGCATTCCTGCCTTCAGGCGGCACATCTGATCGACGCCAAGCGCCTTCAAAAATCCCTGCTCAAGCGACTGCCGCAGCATCCCCGCATCCTGATACCATAAACGCAGGTTATCCATCACACACAGTTCTGGTATCAGATTGCTCTCCTGTGGTACATAACCCACATAACTGATAAAAGACTGTCTGCCGTGCGCGTGATTTCCGTCAAAGTAAATATCCCCTGCATCCGCTTTTCGCAATCCGGCAAGGATATTCAGCAGCGTCGATTTTCCACAGCCGTTTGTCCCTACGATGCCGACGCACTGCCCCGCACCAGCTGTGATATTCACTCCGCAGAGCACTTTCTTCTTTCCATATGAGCTTGCAATATTTACCGCCTGTAAGCGCTCCACTTTAAGCCACCGTCCATCTAACCATTAATTCGATAAAATCTGCTTCTCCAGATCCGCAAAATTCATCTGTGAGTAAGCGGTATCCAGATCCTTATTGTTCCACGCGGAGCCTTTTTTCTCCCCGCTGAGTCTTGTCGGCTCATTGTATCCGTTTTTCAGGATCGTAAGCACATACCCGACTTTATTCTCGACCTGCTTTTTGAGCGTATACGATAAGATCTCCATCAGCTGCTCATGTGTGCGGTCGTTTGATTTTGCTGTGCGCAGGATATCTTTTGCCTCCTTGAGGCTGCAGTCAAAGAGATCGATAATCTCCTGCTCATCCTCTGTGGCTATCACCGATTCACCGTTCTGCTCAATCGTCTCATACTCGACAATCGTACGGTTTCGCTTCACGCGCTTTACCTTGAACCGGACTGCGCTGATGCCTCTCTGTCCGCTCGGCAGCTTTTCGTGAATTAATTCGTACTCAAAAGAGATATCCGTGTTTCCATTGATCTCCTCATAAGGCTTATCGAGAATCTCCCGCTTGACATTGCCGTTAGCATAGGAGTCCGGTATCTTCATCATCTTCCGGAGCTCATCAAACGGGATGACAAAGACACCGCCGTTAAAGGTCTCCTTGTCCTTCAACAGATAATAGAGCCTCTTTGAATATTTCTTGGTGAGATTCAGCGGATACTCGATCCGGTAGTATGCCCCCTGTTTTGCGGACATAATCATTTCCTTTACTTCCGGGTGAAGGTCGAGCACAATCTTGCTCCGGCCCTCATCGCCGCGCTTTTTCTGGTACTTGATTTTGCTGAACCACGGGTAATAAATATCTGTTCCTTCGTCCTCTTTCAGGCGGAAACCAAGTCCCTCGAATTTTTTTACAGCCTTCTGCAGATAATTGTAGGCATTGGATTCATCCTGAAGATTATAGAGGTGCTTCACGTCACCGATGTTGATCTCATAGCGTGTATTCTCCTCCGTGTCATCCCCTTCACCGACAATCCCAAGCAGGATATCCAGGATATCATTCTGCCTTCTGTCGAGGTCGTATCTAGCTTCAATAATGGTCTGCGGCCGAAATGCCACCTCGGTCCCACCTCTTTTTTTCTTACGATTCATTCAATAACCTCTTTCGCGACCCCATCCGGTCTCTCGCTCTATTCCTGTAACGATTCCATCTCTTCATAAATGCCTTTCATGACATAACAAAGACTACTTTGCCATATTATTTCTATATTAATCCAATTTCTGATTTTGCGCAAGTTAATAACAGAATTTAAAACATTTTTTATCATTTGCCATACCGCACTTCCTCATACTGCATGTGGAGCAACTGCATCTCTTCATCGTTTTTCAGTCCAGCGTACTCCTCAATTTCCAATGGCGATTCATATGGTGCTGGTCTCTCTTTCCTGTGCTTTCGTATCATCCTGCGGTATCTGCGCCGGATGCGCTCTGCCTCACTCTCCGCGCCGCGCCTTTTTCTATGAAATACTTCCTCTCTTTGCTTCAAATTCTGGTCGTCCTCAAGCTCTTCAATGAGGTCTCCATTCTCGTCGCGGCTATTGCGGAAATCCCGAAGTATTTGCCTGATCATCTGAAAGATACCATACAAAAAGGCCGCCACGCACACAGCGCCGATCGCCCATAATACTGCGCTGGCAACCACTGATGGCTCTGGAGCCGGCTCTCCGTCATCCAAAAGCTCCATCCACCCCGGCCCCCCCCCCCCCGGCGGCCCAAAACCCGCATCACGCGCAAATTAATAAAGCATAAGCACCCCCCCAGTCAATTATACCCAAAGTACGCTGCCCACCAAAAGCCGT
>CAMWXA010000084.1 GCA_947178035.1 uncultured Lachnospiraceae bacterium
TCCCTATTCTATCATTCTAAATAGAAATGCACCACCAAACTATTTATAAATTATATGAAAAAAGGATAAAACCCTTTACCGCTGTAATCCATTCCGAAGCAATCCATCATATTCTTCCCACGAAATATATCTGCCGCCCATACTCTCGAGATGTCCGGTGTGAAACTGGCAGTCAATGAACAGAAACCCCTGCTGCTCCAGGAGCTGCGCAAAGGCGATCAGCGCAGTCTTGGAGCCGTTTTCTTTTTCTGAAAACATGCTCTCCCCAAAAAAGCATTTTCCTATGCAGACGCCATAAAACCCGCCTGCCAGCGCATCGTCCTCGTAAACCTCCACGCTGACAGCAAAACCCTGTTCATGCAGACGATAATACGCTTCTTCCATCTCGTCAGATATCCAGGTTCCCTCATCAAACTCTCTCTTGATACGGCACCGATGCATAGTATCCGCAAAATCCCTGTTCAATACGACCCGGAACACATGCTTTTTCATATATTTCTTCATAGAACGGGAAATATGTATCTCACCTGGAAATATGACAAAACGCTCTTTCGGACACCACCACAGAATCTCCTCCCCCGGATTGTACCACGGAAAAATTCCATTCGAATATGCCAACAGGAGGCGGTCGACGCATAAATCCCCGCCAACCGCAAGCAGTCCGTCTTCCCGCGCAAGCGTCGGGTGCGGAAACGCTATTTCTTTCTCATTCAAACGAAATACTGGCATGCTTCATTTTCGCCTCTCTTCTACACTTATTTTGCCTTTTGACTCTTTCTAAGCTTCTCCTTCGGATATTCCAGCTGAAATCTGTCATTTGCAGCAGCCAGCTTACATGCTCCGCCCTTTTTCAGTCTGCCAAACAAGATTTCGTCCACCAGAAGCGGTTTCACCTCGCCCTGAATCACGCGGTCAATCTCCCGTGCGCCAAATTCCGTCGTGATTCCTTTCTTTTTCAGCAATTTCTTCGCCGCTGTGTCAACCGACAGTTCCACCTTTTTCAGCAATAGCATTTTCTGCAGCTCCCCGAGCTTTTTCTCCGTAATCTGCCCCGCCATCGTATCATCCATGCCATGAAACACGACAATCTTGTTCAGGCGGTTGCGAAATTCCGGCTGGAAGATGCGCTTTACTTCCTCCATAATCACGTCCGCCTTGACATCCTGTCCTGTAAATCCGATGCCATGCTTCCCAATCCGGCTTGCACCTGCATTGGAGGTCATAATGACAATCACGTTGCGAAAATCCGCTTTTCTGCCCTGATTGTCGGTGAGCGTGGCATAGTCCATCACCTGCAGGAGAATGTTATAAATATCCGGGTGGGCTTTTTCGATTTCATCTAACAGCAGCACCGCGTGGGGATTCTTGCGAATCTCCTCTGTCAATAGTCCGCCCTCCTCATAGCCGACATAGCCCGCCGGTGAGCCGATTAATTTTGCGACTGCGTGTTTTTCCTCGTACTCACTCATGTCAAAGCGAATCAGCTTCACGCCAAGTTCATCCGCCAGACTCCTTGCAATCTCCGTCTTTCCGACGCCTGTGGGTCCCACAAAGAGCAGACTGGCCAGCGGCTTTCCTTCCTCGAGAAGCCCCGCCCTTGAGAATTTCACTGCATTGACCACCTGTGCAATCGCCTCATTCTGACCATATACGCGGTTCATCAGCCGTTTTTCAAGCGTTGCGAGCGTCTCAATCTCGTCATGCTCCACCACCTGCTTAGGAATCTGGCAGGTTTTGGACAGGATTTCGTCAATCAAATCCTTATTTACAGTCTGCGTCTTCTGTTCCAGCGGATGCAGGCGGCGGTAAGCGCCCGCCTCATCGATCAGGTCAATCGCCTTGTCCGGCAGATAGCGCTCATTGACATATTTCGCACTCATGTTCACCGCATACGCAAGCACACCCTTTCCATAGGTCACTCCGTGAAATTTCTCGTAATTCTTTTTCAGTCCCTCCAGAATGCGCGTGGCATCTTCTATACCAGGCTCCTTGATGTCAATATTCTGAAAACGCCGCACCAGACTCTTGCTCTTCTCAAAATGCTTTTTGTACTCCTCATATGTAGTCGCCCCAATAAAGCGCACGCTTCCGGCTGCCAGATAGGGCTTTAGCATATTCGAAATGTCAAAAGCGCCTCCGTTTACCGCGCCGGCGCCGACAATGTTGTGGATCTCATCGATGTAGACGACCGGTTTCTCCTCGCGGCTAATACTGTCCATAACCCGTTTGAAGCGCTTCTCAAAATCACCGCGGAACTGCGTCCCGGCAATCAGGCTTCCGAGGTCGAGCGCGAAAATCTTCGCACCTTTTAACGGCTCAGGAACTTTATTCTCCTCAATCATTCTGGCAAGACCATATGTAATCGCGGTCTTTCCAACGCCTGGTTCTCCGATATGAAGCGGATTATTCTTCTCCTTGCGGCAGAGAATCTGCATCGTGCGCTCTAATTCTTCCTCCCGTCCAATCAGCGGATTGACACCGTCCAGCGCATCATTCAGACAGACGGCAAACTGCTGCCATACTTTATCCGTTTTTCCCTCATCCTGCGCGTCCTCGTCAAAAGAGTCCGCCTCACTCGTCTCACCTGCCTGCTCTCTTTCAATCTTCTGTCTTCCGCTCCCAGCCCGCCTGTCAGCGGACAGCTCTTCATATAATATGGTCATCTGCTGCAGAAGCTCAGCGTGCTCGATTCCCTGCAGCTGCATATAGTAAACTGCATAACTCTCCTCCAGCTCAAACATGGCATGGATAATGTGCATCAGCCCGACTACATTTTTCCCGCTGCCCTGCGCTGACTGCCACGCATAGGATAACATTGTTCCCATTCCGGCGGAAAACTCTGGATTTTGATTCGGCATCTGATTTGAATTTTCATATGAATCGTCCTCTGCACTGACAGAAACCATATATTCATTAAAATAGCTTTCCAGCTGCTCCGACAACTCATTGACATCTCCGCCGCAGTCCTCAAATGCTTCCGCAAAAATCTTGTTGCCGCACACGACATACAGCACCAGCTCTGGCGTCACAAGCTCATAATGCCTGTTTTTCGCCAGCACCACCACGGAATTGATGATTTCCGCCACCTCTCTTGTTACCTGCATAACGTTCCTCCGTATCCTCTTCCAAATATGACAATCTGAAACCGCATCCCTTGCTGCCACAGATTTCCTCATTTCTTTCCTCCCATGCCGCCAGCGTCTTTTGGCCGCTTAGAAAATCTCTTCACACTTCCCGTCATGTCGGCGCAGCCGACACAAACAATCCGTGAAGAACGCTGCCCTTGCGTTCTTCGGTGTGAAGCTTTAGATTTTCTTAGCGGGCGTCTTTGGGCCGCTTAGAAAATCTCTTCACACTTCTAATGTCATCCGAAACGGAAACCCTTCCGCCTTTGCGCGAGCCGTGGCAGTCTGCACCTTAGAAACAGCTATATCGTATGGATATGCCCCTACCACAGCTTTCCCGACTTCATGTACCAACAGCATTAACCGCTCTGCTTCCATCGCATCTTTGTGAAAAATGTCCCTTAAAATATCTACCACAAAATCCATCGTGGTAAAATCGTCATTGTGCATGATCACCTTATAGTGTTTCGGTTCCCGTATTTTGATGCGGGTATTTTCCCTTGTTTCTCCCTGTAAAGACATACTTTTTACCTCTTCCCCACTTTCTTCTGACAATGTCGCTGAATACCTTCCAAATTTCTTACAAAATTGAACCATGGCTAAGTTTGCATATTGAAACATCATGATAAGTTTGTGTAATTTTACAAAAAGCGACAAAGGATGGCATTGCATAGATCATCTGTAATGCATATCTCGTTGATTTATATATAACTGGTCCTGCAATAATAATAAGCATCGAGAGTATAAAAGGAATGGAGGCTGATAATACCCGTTTATTCTTTTCATACATCTCGACAAATAGCAGTATTACAAATACTACCATATAGAAAGCGATATCTGATAAAATACCTATCACAGGCAAATTATGCAGCATTCTGTAAAATGCCAAAAGAATATCATGCCAAGGCTGCAGCCAGCTAATCTCATGAAATTGAATCCTGTCATCACTAGCCATATGGAAATTCCGATAATAATAGTAATTATCAATATTTACATCAAACAAATAATAATTTTGCGCCAATGTTGCCTCAATATATGTCAAAGGATGTTTCCAAAAAGTTCTCCCCCACAGCTTTAAATACGCAATCATATCCTCTTTCGATACATCACTCTTAAACAACCCCTTTACTGGGTCAGATATGCCTGGCTCATATTGTGTTGAAAGACCAATCACATCTATAAATACTTCAGATAATATTTCTCTTTCAGAATCAGATAACTCATATTTGTAATCCCTTATATATCTGGCCGTCTGTTGAATGGGAATAGACAGCGCTTCCGCAATCCTTCCAGGAACAATGTCATAATGTATCGCAATCGCATGATTTATCGATAATGATAAAACGATAGGACCTATAAAATACACTAATCTGCACAGATGTCTGGCTGAATTCTTTCTTCGAATTATCCATATAACATAATTAATTCCCATAATAATCAAAGTAGGAATTATTACATAGCTGCCATTTTTTCTTAACAGACAAACCAAAGTTCCTGCAGCAATAAACAAACACACATTTCGAAATGTCCAAAAGGTTTCCTTGTTTAATATGTATTCCATTAACTGAATCACAAACAAAACATAAAAAGCCGCATATAAAACATCCTTTTCAACCACACCTACAAAACCTGTATACAAGGGACATACGCAGTAAAGTATCAAGGAAGCCAGCAGAAAATACTGGTTTACTTTATACTTCCTCATAAAATTAAGTGTATATGCCATAATCGCAGACATAACAAGCCACTGCATAATAACATATGAGAAAAGTCCCAGATTCATCGAATAAACAGATTCCCCTGTATATACAAAAAATCCCAGCAGAACAGTATGAAATGGCGGCCAGTGGGAATTCATAGGAAACATTCCATTATATTGTGCCAGCTGTCCCCAGTTGTCCACAGTTATTGCTCCAGGATATTTTACAATAATATGAATACTCCAGGCCAGCAAAATGACAATCCAGCAGCTCAGAAAAGGATGGTTCCTATACAGACGCCAATATGGATTTCTAAAGTTGAATCTGGCGCTGAAGTCTTTATGTAGTAACCAGGAAACAGCGATACATATCCTATTAAATACAATAGAATAGCCAGCTGCGTTCATGCAAGTAACAAGCATCTGCGAATTCGTCTCAAACATAATTGTCAGCCCCTCGGTTGCTTTATATGCTTTTACTGCAGTCCACACAACTCCTCCCGCAATTGCCAGACAGGTATAATGAGGAAAATTTCTGTCCCGATATTTCCACAGAAGCCAGAATGTCCCTATGAAACAAACAGTAACATTCATTACATTATTATTCAATGCGTATCGGATGCCGTTAAACAAATTATAGATTTCCTTGTAAATGCCATTTACCACAAGTTGTTCATCCGGTATATCCGGTATACCATATACAGAGACCAGCGCGAATGATACCAGAAATGCCTCTGTCAAATATATTCCCCTTTTTAACCGTTTTCCATTATCCACCCTTACTTTCCCCATCGCAAACACCTGTCCCCTTATTTCCTGAGTTTCTCAAACTGCGACAAGTCCTGTCCTTTCAACGACTTTTCAAGAAGTGTCGGCAGAAGCTCCGGCGTGCACGCAAAGCAGGGCACACCAAGCCCCGCAAGCTTCTGTGCAGTCTGTGCATCATAGTATGGCCTGCCGCCGTCTGCGATTGCAAGCAGGCTGATCACCGTCACCCCGGATTCCTTCATGTCGCTGATGCGCCGCAGCAGTCCTGCCCTGTTTCCGCCCTCCTCCAGATCGGATATCAGGAAAAACAGTGTCTTGGCCGGATTCTCTATAAACTGCTCGCAGTAAGCAATCGACTTGTTGATATCTGTGCCGCCCCCAAGCTGAAAGCCAAACAGCAGGTCGACCGGGTCGTCACTCTTTTCTGTCAGATCCACGATATTCGTGTCAAATGCGACAATCCTTGTCTTGATGCTCGCCATGCTTGCCAGAATACAGCTGATAATCGACGAGTAGATGACAGATTCCCCCATCGAACCACTCTGGTCAATATCGAGTATAATGGTCCACTTGTTCGCAGCTGTCGTACTCGTCCGGTCAAAAAAGTAAAAATGCTCCGGCACAATTGTCTTGAGTTCTGGATTATAGTGCTTTAAATTGCGGTTTATCGTCATCTTGAAATCCATCGCCGACGCGGACGGAATCGGCGAATGCTTTCTCTTATTGACCGCAGCGGTCACAGCCCGCCGGATATCCTGCTCCAGCAGTTTGTTGATCTCCTCCACAATCTTCTTGATAAATTCGCGGACACTCTCTTTCGAGCGCTTTGGTATCTGATCCTTTAGCATCAGTATGGTGGACGCCAGACCGATATCCGGCTCCATATTCTCCAAAAGCTCCGGCTCAAACAAAAGCTGCTTTAGCCCGCAGCGTGTCACTGCATCATTCTGGATGACCGTCACCAGCTCCTTGTCAAACAGTGTACGCACATCGCCAAGCCAGCGGCTGATCTGCGGATTTGACGGTCCCCGGCCTCCACCGCGGCTGCCGTTCGGACTGCCAAAACCGCCTAGCTCCGTCCGATTATAGATAGAAGCCAGTGCCTGATCCATCAGATCCTGCTCCTGCGTCAGTGTCATATCCGTCATTTCTGACAAACGCTTGTCACTCTCCTGCCCCAGAATCAGACGCCAGCGGCTGATTTGTTCTTTTACTTCCATAGTATCATACCTCTCTCCTAAACCTCACAGCATTGCAGCCTGCGCTTACAGGTCAAAATCAAAATCATCCAACCCTTCAATCAGCTGCTGGGAACTCTCGTCGAGCACTGCGTTTACCACCTCGCTGACCTCCTGACCATTCAGTCCCAGAATCTCACCGAGATTTTCTGCAATCTGGTCCTTCTCCACCGCCGAAAAATCCGCAAAAGCACGCCGCAGAAACACCAGCGCCCGCTTAAACTCCTCATCGTCCAGGGTGACGAGATAGTCATTCAGGCTTTCCCAGAGTGACAGTCTCGCGATGAGCGCATACCTGTTTTTCATGGCGAGCCCCTCAAACCAGCCTGCTCCTAAATCCGCGGGAATCCCTTTCGATAAACGCCTTGACACTTCTGTCCGGAGCTGCTGTGTGTTCATACTTCCGCGCTCCAAAAGAATTGCCGCCGCAAAACCGGACAGCTTTGTGTTCAGGTCATCGCGCTCTGAAATATTATTAAGCACGTTAATCCACTCTGCATTGTCAAGAAAATCATGCGCCAGTTCCGCGCTGTTCAGCTGCTCCATCGCAGTGATAATTGTCTGACTCGCCGCGTCGTCACACACGCAGGCCGATTCCAGTATCAGGCATGCTCTGTAAAACAATTGCTGCAGTATCGGCTCCAGCGGTTTGGAATCAATCCGACGGATATTTCCATACTGCACCACGACCGACAATCTCTGCGCTGTCTTCGCCAAATCCTCCACCGATGCGGCGTCAACTGCCATTCTCTGCAGGGCCGCAGTCGCATAGCCAACTGCCTTTTCCATACCACAGCAGCAGGCATCCTCGATGACAAGCGCAATGTCTCCCATTTTCGCCGCATTTTCCACGCGCTCCTTCATGGCAAACGATGCCGCTCCGTCGATCGTATCGCCTTTTAATGCCGATTCCACCAGCTCAATCTCCGCCTCCGGCGTCCAGCGCACTACCCAGTGTTCCGACCATGTCGCATTGTCCTGACTGACCGTCTGCTGCTGGGCAAAGCTCACATTGATCACGCGCAGCCGGTGCAGGAAAAAGGAACGGTGCAAATCGATAAAAGCAGACTTCTCTGAGCTGACGCGCCTGTTTTCCCGCAGGTCGAGCATCAAATCCTGCGCGGTGATATCGCGATATTTCTCGAGCTTTAAGTTCTTTAATTGTCTGTAAAAATCTTCCTGAATACTGGTGCGGCTCACCCCGTCAGGCAGCGCTCCGATCACCGTACCAATCTCCGTGTCTGCCGTCGCAAGGATAATGCCTGACACGCTTCCCTCGCCAATGCAGGTCTGTGCGGCATCGCGCAGATCCCGGAGCGACGCGATCGTTCCGCCCCGAAGCTGTGCTAAAGACATCGCCAGCCTCACCGCCTCAATCACAGACGCGGAAGAGACCGGATTCCCTTTCTCGCGCTGATATTTGGCAAGCCGTATCAGATAACTGTAAACAGCGTACATCGGCTCACCCTTATTCAACCCCTCCCACAAAAGTGCATAGTAAGCAGGCGCCTTGTTACCAGCACCGTACCCTGCCCTCGTAGAAAGACGATAATAGGAATAAGGCATTAAGGTATGATTTGCCCCTACCCTTGGTAGTACCTTTGGTAGTGCCTTTGGCATCTCGGACAAGTCTTCATCGGACTCCTGCCAGTTCTTTAAGCCTTCCACATGATAGGAACCCGTTACCACAACAATATCTTCCGGCTCAATACCAGCGTCCACTGCTTTCCGAATCTGCTGGCGCATATAAGCCTCGCGCAGCGCCGTCTCCGCCCAGTCTTTCTCTTTTCCTTCCGTGAGACTTCTGATATTGGCTCCAAAACTATTTGCACCCAAATGATAGGCTTCCATGCTGCCAGCCTGCTCCATGACGCGCTCCCAAAAGGTTTCATGTCCATCCTCGCCGCTCTTCTGGTCAAGCTGCTCATAGACACTGATTCCAGAATTGATTCTTGCCTCTTCCCCCTCCGTCTCCTGTACGCCGCATTCCGGCAGCGCCAGAAAAGTCTCCGAAGGTAAATCCATAAAGCGGCATTCCACATGATGTTTGTGACACCACTGTATCGCCTGGTACTCCGGTGAGTACTCCGCAAAGGGATACAGTATTGTCCTCACAGGCGCCTCTTTCGTGTAGGCGAGCACTGCAATCGGCGGCTTTGTCTCCTTCCGCACCATATCGGAGAGCATATCCTCAAAATCGCTTGGTCCCTCCACCAGCACAAGCTTTGGCTTCTTCTCATCCAAAAACCCCCTCAGGTAATATGCTCCGGCGGGCGATAAGTGCCGTATTCCGAAAAAATTTGGATTATTTTTCATACTAACTCCTTACACGCCCTGTACAGTCCAAGCCACCCGGAGCCGCGCTTTTTCATGACATTTTCAAGGTATTCTTTCCAGGCCACCTGATCCTTGTCCTCGTCCTTGATGACAGCTCCCTGCAGGGCTGCAGCCAGGTCCTCATTGGTGATGGTGCCGTTTCCAAAGCTCCCCGCCAGCGCCATACTGTTGCACAGGAGCGATATCGCCTCCGCAGTGGAGAGAACACCCGATGTCCCCTTCACCTTCTGTGCGCGGTCCAGCGTCTCACCGCAGCGAAGCTCGCGAAAGATTGTGCACACTTTCTCGATCACCTCATCTGCGGGCTGCTTTGCGTTCAGGTCAAGGTTTTCTGACAGCTGTGTCACCCGGGTTCTCACAATCTCCATCTCGGAATCCAGATTGGCCGGCGCCGGAAGCACGACGATATTAAAACGGCGCTTTAATGCCGCAGACATCTCATTGACGCCCTTGTCTCTCGTGTTTGCCGTCGCAATGACCGAAAAGCCCTTCTTCGCAGCCACTTCCACGGAGAGCTCAGGGACAGAGATTCTCTTCTCTGACAAAATGGAAATCAGCGCGTCCTGAACCTCTGATGCACAGCGCGAAATCTCCTCGACGCGCGCGATCGTTCCCGTCTCCATCGCGTTGAAAACCGGGCTTTTGAGCATCGCCTCGTGTGATGGTCCCTGCGCAATCAGCATCGCGTAGTTCCACGAATACTTAATCTGCTCTTCCGTTGTTCCCGCCGTGCCCTGTATCACCTTAGTGGAATCGCCGTTGATGGCGGCTGTCAGATGCTCAGAAAGCCAGCTTTTCGCTGTTCCCGGCTCCCCGATCAGCAGCAACGCCCTGTCCGTCACCAGTGTTGATATCGCGATCTCCACAAGGCGCTCATGGCCTATGTACTTTGGCGTGATCTCGGTCTTTCCAACCTTTCCGCCGCAGATATACGTCTTTACAGACTGCGGCGACATTCTCCACCCTGTCGGAACCGGATTCTTCTCCGCCGCAATCAATGCATCAATTTCCTTCTGAAATAACTGCTCTGCTGGCAGTCTCAATAATTCTTCGCTCATGTTTCCCTCCATCCTGTACTAAGGAACTGTTAAAGAATTAATCTTTACATCTGACTTGTCTGCATCTGCAAAGTTAATTCTTAACAGTTTCTAAGCATCTTAAGCTTTATACCATTTATCCATATTTCCTTCCAGAATATCCAAATCTATATTTTTTGCTTTCAATTCTCCGCTCTTTATCATACGGCAGACTGTCCGCATTTCCTCCATGACTGCATCCTTATCGCCGGGCATCGCAGTCAGCCAGCTGTACAAAGACCATGTCGGAATGGTGGAATTGTTTCTCACAACACTGATTCCCAACCCCTGACATTTTGTCCATCCGAATTTTTTCATGTATCCATAATCACTGTTATTCGGAGAAGCCAGCGATCTTTGATAGAAATACTCTCCCATTTCCCTGCACATTACCGCATCATTCAACGGCACCCACTGCGCCCGTATCTTATCTGCATTCCACATTGTACTGTATTCCCGAAGCCAGCTGATGATCTCCTTTGCGTGCGGCACATCAATTGCTCTCTCGACACTCTTGTAATCTGGATAATAAACATCCACATAGGCGCCCGAAAATTGATAGCTATTCTTTTTACCATTCCACTCCACATAATTTGCCGCCTCAACAACTGCCTTCAAGCGCTCTTGGGAAAGCTTTCGCACAAGCAGTACTTTATCCGTAACCTGTTCTCTCAGCCAGTCCACACAATTCCCGGGCTCCAAAAATTTCACAGTTGCAGCTGCTGGCAAAAATTTTATATTCGTTTTCGAATCTCCATTCTGATACAATTCCAGGATAAGCGCCTGCAAATCCGAATCTGGATTGACAATCAGGGAATGATGCAGGATCTTTCCCAATGCCGTCTCAATGTCCAACGCATCCGTTTCATACCAGTACTGGCAGGGCGTCAACACGCCATACTGTAATGTGTCGCGTTCATATGTACCTTTGGGTTTTTGCCAGGTTTCTTTGAGCAGAGCATTAATCTTATCCTTCTGTGCCAGCATTTTTCTGTAACACGCACAGATCTGTGCTCCCCCTTTTCCGAATATTGCCCGCACAACATCCCGCAGTCTGTCTGAGAGCTCCTGTTTTTCTTTTTCCGAGGCACCCTCCGCTGTGTCCAGTTTCTCAAGCATTTTATTGCAAATATCTGCCACCAGCTCCGCGGACCATTCTGTCGTAGAATTTTTTAAATATTTTAAAGCCGTATCCGGCTTTTTCTTTGCCAGCTCCTCAAAAAAGTCATTGACCTCCTCCCTCTGCATCTCTGCGAGCAGTTCAAATACTTTGTCCTTATTCTTCCCTTTTTCTGTCTTTGACAGATCAAATAGCAGCGAAAGATTGCGCGGCTCATGGCGAAGCGCATCGATCAGCTCCGTGCGCACGTCCTTCTGCGCCTCCCCAAGCATTTTGACATAAAAGTCATTTGCCTCAGCGCCCGCGAGTGCACTGATCACCCTGACGCGGCGCACCATCTCTTTCCTGCCCTTCGGATCAAAATCCCTGTACAGCGCTGGCAAAACTGTCTTATCATCATCCTCGATCAGCCACTGTTCCACTTTGTCTGCAAGCTCGGAATAAGAGGCCCCCAGCGCCTGTACCAATGTGTGTTTTACGCGGTAATCCCGGAAAAGCTCAGGATGGTTATCATGCATCTCACACACAAATCCATAATGACCGCCGCCCGATGTCGTCAGCGCCTCCAGCAGCTCCTTCAATGCAGAGTACGGTGCATTGACAATGAGGCTGCCGGCATTCACCTCTGTATCGATCGCTCCATTAAAATCGACTTCTCCCGCCACATCCACTGTCCCAAGTGTGCATATGACAGCATCAGCCAGCGTGATTGCATCAAGCAGCGCGCCCTGCGGATTCGGGCAATCCGGCGCTGTCAGCTTTTCTGTCAGCTGTCCCACTTTTGCAAAGACCGGCGAAGCCGCCTCCATCGGCTTGAATGCCTCCAGCGCACGTTTCAGCCGAAAATCCTCGGACAGCAAATTTGTCCCTGCCATAGCCGCCGCGCGAAGACGCTCACGCAGCTCATAAATCGGTTCTGTGTTCATATCGAAAACCTCCAAATACATATAAATGTTTTACACAACTGCTTCTATAATAGTCTTTCCGCAGACCTGAATCTCTTTTACGCCGATTTCTTTCTGTTGGTTAAAGTTGAAACTGAGCAGATATCCTTTGTCCTTATGGTAATAATCCAGATATTCCGCAAGCTGATTTTCTCCCCTCTCATTGTACTCTTTGCCATGCCAGATTTTCAGCTCAACGATAAACTGCTCCCCGATATAATCGACGATGACATCCGTGCGCCGCTCATCTCTGGTGTGCGCCTCGATATAATAATTCCCTGTGCCATTGATAATCGGCTTCAAGTACAGCAAAAAGAATTTCCGTCCATATTTTTCAATGAAAGCTGCGTCCCTTTTGTTGTAAATCTCATCAAAGTATTCCACAAATTTTTGCAGCACCAAGTCCATATTTAATCTATTGTCTTTGATAAATTGAGGCCTGTCACTACCACCTTTTGCAAATACTTCACTGTTAATTGCTTCCTTTGTCATAAAAAGATTCATCAGATACATTTCAAAAATACGGTTCGCTATCGCAACCTGGCCATTTCTTTCCGTCAGAAACCCAAACATGACACCGATGCTGACCGATTTCTCATCAGGACTGAATGGTATCTTCCTGCCTTGATATAAGATATCTTCGATTATGGTGTACAGCTCCTCGTACTGGTCAAGCTGTTTCACCATGCTTTCGAATAATGGCGTGCTCTCCTTTAGTATCTCTGCGACGGCCTTTTCCACGCCTTCCTTTGACCATACCTGATTTGGATGCTCAAAACTGCTGCTTCCGGCAATCCCTTCATCAATGCGCTTGCATATTGATGAGACAAGGACAGGATATCCAGAAGTATATTGATATATTTCCTCCGCCACATCTGGAATGTCCATCCCTGTGTGATAGTCTGCTTCATATTCTTCCAACATGGATGCAATCTGTCCAGCGGAAAAACTCATATCGATGTCAAAATTGGCAGCAATGTTCCAAGGGCTGTTGTATTGGTGTTCCGACTCAGGACGCAATTTAAGTTTTAAATTTTTGATATTATAAACTCCTGCCAGTATTACGGAATGAAAAATTGGCTTTTTATTGCGTTTCAGATAATATCCCCTAAGCTGCGCCAGGAAATCAATAAATAACTGATTGTTGCCCGCACTGTCACCCTCATCAATCATAAGTACAATCGGCCGCGGACTGTTCCTGCACATACTGCTCAAATCGCTAATCAGTTCTTATAAACCATACACCGCGCTCT
>CAMWXA010000085.1 GCA_947178035.1 uncultured Lachnospiraceae bacterium
TTGATACCCTGCTCAATATATTCCCTCACGTTCATTGTCTTTTGCAGGCTGGGAACACACAGATTTTCCAGTGAGCACGCCTTGCACTGTTTCGTGGGCTTCACATTGGGCGTATGTCCTCTTTTCATTAGTTCATGCATTTCCTGAGCCATCTTTTTCACCTCTGCCCGCAAGGCATCTGTAAACGCTACATGACTCCGCCTTCTGTTTTCCCCATAATACAGATATCCCTCAGGTATGCCTGTCTGGAACATTTCTTCCAGACAGACTGCCTGCGCGCAAAGCTGCAGCTCATCCGCGTTGTGCTCTTTGGGTGCCCCATGCTTGTACTCGATCGGCACCGGATTCCATTTTCCATCATATCCAAACAGCACAATGCCATTTTCGTTTTCGTGGAACTCAACAACATCACATTGTCCGCTCAATCCGAGCTCATGGGAGGAAATGCGCAGTCCCCTGACAATCAGAAGATTTCCCCTTTTCTCAAAAGAACCCTCATCATGTGCTTTCTTATGCATGAGCTCACCCGCCGTTGTGCGATAATTCTCTGCCCATTGCTGCTCAATATGTATCATTGCCCACTGTCGCCTGCAGAATGCAAAGTGCTGAATACCTGAGAGCATCAGGTAATCTTCTTCAGCGTACATGTTCAAATCCCCTCTATCTCTTCTACCTCTAATCCCGGCAAAGAATTCAATGTTATCTCATAATCCTCAAATTCTTTCGGGTCATCGATTTTTGCCGATATCTCCAAAAGCTTGTGAACTTTTGCTGATGAATACTGCCCCATTGGGCAATTGTGTTTCCACCAAAACAGCCTGCACACTTCCATGCTGCCGTCTGGCCTTGCAGAGGAGGTGTCATTTACGAACAGAGTGCGCAGTGCCTCCTTGATCTTCTCTGCATCCGCATCACTAAAGCCTGTCTTTTGGGCAAGCTGATGATTCATACTGCCTTTTATAACATATAAAGCCGAATATACCTTATGTTTCATTCCCATTGTATCTGAAGACTTCTTGCCATCCTTCGCTGTTTCGCTGTTAACACTTTTGGTTATCTGCATACTGTCTATCGATATCGGCAGTACGCTAAATGCAGAATGAATGGATACTGGTCCCCTGACACCGACGGAAACGCTGTCATCCTTAAACGCAAATACCTGCCCAAAGCTGCGGACATCCATCCATGTCTCACACGCCGCTTTCGCGTATGCATCTTTGTCTTTATCTTTTAATGCCTTTTGCATAACTGCGTTCTTTTTAGCCCTTTCCGCAAGGCTTTTCGCTTCATCATCCGAACGGTCATCGCTCTGCACAAAAATATTTTCGCCCATATCCTGCAGTCTGTTCCTGATTTTGCGCTTAATGCACACATCTGATATCTCTCCATAGCCATCATACGTCTCACGCGGTCTGTTGCCGTTTAATGGATCGCCGTTTGGATTCGCATTTTTTACCATCACCAATACTTCAAAATCGATTTTGTTTGTAAATTCACTCATACTTCTTATCTCCTTTACTGTTCTTTTTTCTGAAAGGCCTGTTTCATAGTTTCCATCTGCAGATAGTATCCTGGCAGATACATCTCTGACAATGCCGCATTGCTATACCCTTCACCTGCCAGATGAAGCATTATTTCACCAGTCCACTCCTCAAATTTCTTCAACTCATAATCAGATAATTTTTTCTCATAGGGCACCAAATTCTGCTTGATTGTCTTTAGCGTCTTAGCTGGTCTGCTGCTGTACGCATTCCAATAGCGTTTTGCATTCGTGGTACGCCTCTCTTTCACCTTTCCATTCTCATCGTACTCAAACATAGCCCGCTGTTCCATATAATCATACACGGCCAGCAGCCTTCCAAATAATACATTCCGGTCATCCATATTATCATTTAGAAAATTATCCATTGCTTTCCCCCTCATTTCATATTTATATCGAATCATTGCGCAGGCAACGCACAGTACATCGTTATGCCACACAAAGTCACTCATTGACAGTGGCATAGACGCACGCCTCACAGATGCCCTGATGATATCTTCCGGGATTTCTATCCCCTTTTTCGTTATACAGGGCAATAGCCGTTTTACTGTACTTCTGAGCAGCTTGCTGTCCGCTTCCATCCATTCCGACCGCTGCGTGCCAAACGCTGCAAGTGCCATATCCCTGGGCGACGGCGTGCATTCGCAGGTAACGCGCTTCTTATCTTCGCCTGCCCTTCCCACATTCACGGTCCGGCGCCATTTACAGTGCTGCTGCCAGTTCAGTATCGCATCCATGTATTGTCTGGCTCCCATCTCATCATAATATACTACCGAAAGCCGTCCCGTTGTGGCCGCCTCGAGTGCAATTACAGCTGCCCTGTCATCTTCTCTAAACTTTCCAGCATATCCATTTACTGCATTGTTAAATTGTTCTGCAAAATATTTTCCAGTGTCACTTTTATTGATATTGCTTGTGTCAAGAGAATCCCAAATATCAAAATCATCGATGTCACAGCAGGCATTGATCGAATCTTTCATGATATCCGGCACCTGCACATCCCTGTTTACAATCCATGTGACAATTGCGCAGTCATCCCTTGTATACCCCTGTTTCTGAATCAGCCATCTGAGCGCGTTATGTGCCTTTTGTGACGCGTCATATCCGACTGAGACTGCCTGTTCTTTTGAAATAAACCTTCCACGATATGTAAAGCCCGATTCATCATTTCCTGAAATCAGCTTTGCCTTATCACCGCTGTTGCGTATCTTGGAGGGGTGCTTGTCAGAACATGACTCTGTTTTTCCCGATACATAACACAATTTTTTCCCGCCCGCTCTTTGTTGATAGTACTCGCCATACCGGTTATACAGCTCTTGATTCTTCCACACTTCTGGGATGTCCGTTCCATAAACAACAAACCTCACGGCAGCTCCCGTCTGACCTAATCCCTGTAGTTTCGTACGATCTGTAAGCCTACCATTGTCATCCAGCTCCAATGTTTTACCTGATAGCAAATCCTGTATCAGTGATTTCTTAGCCAGGTATTTATAGATCGCCTGCACTGCCAAATGTGTATACTCAGACTCTGCCCAGTCCCGCAGCTGCTCCATATAAGCTTCATAATAACTCTCTTTATTGTCACCTGTATATGTTGTGTAATCTCCTGCGATATAACAGAGCTTGTCACATAATGGATGCGGTGCAATACCACTGCTTCTGGCGGCTGAGTCTTCCGTCACTGGAATGATCGTGACTGCATCATTGCCCTTTTCAAGCTTTTTCGAATCAATGAAATTCCCATTCCCGTCAATAATAACTTCGATTTGGGCATTAAACGTAGAGTGGGAAATCGGCAGCAATACCGCCTGGTCATTCTTAACTACTCCTGCCAATTTAGCATGGACATCATATGTGTCAGCCAATGTCTTTAACCATGCCAAACATGTCACCTCCCTCAAACTCCTCTAACCCAGTAAAATTCTTTTCAAATAGAAACTGTTTCTGCTTTGCATCCTGCAGTACACGCCTAATATCACACTGCTCAGGGCGCGGAAAATGAATGACTCCATTTTCCATCTGTGCATTCCAGAGCCGTACCGTCAGATGCCCCTTTTCTTCCTCTCTGACAGCCTCATCCGGATAAGTAATCCCATGTACCATGATGCCAAATGACAGATTTGTCTTATCATATGCCCCCTCGCCTTCTTCAAAGGAACACGGCTCTACGTATCCCTGACACTCTCTTGTACCCAGGAAAATGTCCCTTCTTCCTCCTCTCTCAACCATTCTCCTCGCAATGTCGTAATGTTTGTGTTCATTTCTGTCATGCGCTAAATCCTCTCGGTTTTCATTCCATTCGAAGTGCGCCCTAACCCGATATTCCACACTGCGCAGATAGGTGTAGTACGATAAATCGTTTCCGCCACTGTATCTGATTGGTCTGATGCCCTTCGATTCCGTCTGTATCAGATTCATGATGCGGCACTCGTCAATCACCCACATGATTGTAGGCTTCCAATAGATCGATTCCGTTATCCCTTTCAAAGCCTGATACGTGGGTATCTGATACGTGCACTTCTCGCCGCCAGTCTTTGACAGCGGGTCTGTAAATAATGCATACCTGCCAAATACACTGTACTCAATCACATTTGGTTTTTCCATGTTTCACCCTCTCCTTTCTGTGTATTGAACTGTTTTGTAACCGTCTCTCTGTCAAAAAATTAAAGTTTCCCACTCTGGAGCGATACCATAATCCATGCTGTATGCCCCTGGCGCCGATACCATATAAAGACCTGCTATCTTGTCACTGACAGGCTGTATCAGTCCGTCATAACTTTTTAACAGATTCTCCCGCACATTAACTGTATATCTCTGCGCCTGCCGAATACAGGTTTTGATGGCGGACAAATCTGACGTCCTCTGTATATCCTCTATGATTTCCACACCGTCCCCATATGGCACGATCACACCAAATGAATGGTCATCAATCACTCTGTACGCCTGTCCCGCAGTCTTGTACGCCGGATTCATTAAATTCTTCTTTTTTTCCACACCAAACCCTTTTGACAAAAGTTCTGTGATATTAGTATCCGTTTTCGCAATCGGAAAATTCATTTTGTCTGATGCATACTTATATATCTTCTTATAATAAGCTTCCATCCACCGCGGCATCAGAAGGCTGTCTGCCCTGTCACTCTGATCATATTCATGTATGATCCACTCTGTCACTCTCCTGCTCTGCTGCAGTTCCTCCATATTTCCAGTGTTTTCACCGTCCAGCATGAACAAATAGATGACACCGTATTCCAACTCGCCGTTCCGGTTGCACCGCCCCGCACTCTGCGCTAAACTGTCCAGACCTGTCATCGACCGGTAGACACATTCAAATGAGATATCCACGCCCGCCTCGATCAGATTCGTGCTGACCACAACAATATTCTTCTTTGAACTAAGCACTTTTTGTATCTCCTCAATCCTGTCGCTCCTGTGCTGGGCGCACAGATTTGTCGTGAGATATCTCGCATTGATATTCTGCGACTTTAAAATCTCATATAATTTTTTCACCGCAGATTTTGTATTCAAAACGACAAGAATGGAGCGGAACTTTCCTGCCTGTTCTGCTATTTCATCACCAAGACTTTCAAATGTATATTTCTGTCTTTGCCCAGGCAACGCTTTCGGCGTATGGATCTTTACCCGGTCAAATACGCGAAACCATCTGTCTACATCACGAATCATATATTTAGGTTCGCTGTAACAAACAGGAAATTCTGTCTCCTCCAAAGCCGGCTGGGTCGCTGTACACAAAATGATATTTGTATTGCAGACAGTGTTTAAAAAATTAATCATGTAATTAAATGTATGCACACACTTTAGGGGCATCGACTGGACTTCATCGATAATCACAACGGAATTGACAAGCCTGTGCATCCGGCGTATCGACTCGCTCTTATCCGAAAAAAGAGTATTCATAAACTGTACAAATGTCGTACAGATAAAAGGTTCTTCCCAATTGATATCGTATCTTGACACTTGATCTGTCTGATAATCCTCACTCTCTTTATCTTCCTTTCTAACCACGGAAGAATGGTGTTCCAATATCCACTTTTCTTCGCCAATTGCATCGCGAAACACCTTCGCGTTCTGTTCCGTGATTGAGATGTAAGGTGAAACATAAATAATTCGCTCTGTCTCAATATGCTGCCTGCAGTACTCCAACGCATACGCAAGCCCGCTCAATGTTTTTCCTCCACCAGTTGGCAGCGGCAGACAGTATATCCCTGCAGGGTGCTTGGCAAATTCCCTGCACTCCTTCTGCAGCGCATTTCTCGCATCCAATATTTCTTTTTCTTTATCTGACAATAGCGAAGTATTGACAGACTGTCGCTTCTTTTGCATATATTGGGCAAAGTTCTCTTCGGCTCTTCCAAAGATTTCTTTGCCGTTTCTATCAGCCTGTTTTGTGAATGTATCAACATGAGCCATAAAGTCTGAGGTAGCTTCCCAATCGGAATCGATTAATATTGATAAAATCAGACGCTGCAGACATGAAAACAGAAAAAGCCAGCAGTTAGACATCGTTTCTTTCGCATTTTGAGTATTTTTAGACTGCTGTACGGATTTCAGCCTTGTATATAATCCTTTGATTTTATCCTGTGTTCGGTGAAATTCTTCTGATGCACCTGCAAATATCTGATCGAGTTCTGTTTCATCCAGATAATCTTTTCCCGCATTGCTGCAGGCTTCATCATAATCCGCTATCTCGCCCACCTTTTTTGAAAAGAGATCTGTATGCCCGATATCCACACAGTCAAACAGTCCATGATGGGCAGCAACTGCATAGGAAATCAGTTCCGTCAAAATTTTTACATTGTTTGAATTGTCAGTATGGTACCTATCATATAGATACTTCGCCCCTGTAGATGCATGAGCGACCGTTCCGCGCATCTTTTGTCTGGTATTCTTATCAGCATGGATATAGTTATCAAACACTTGTTTGTTTTTGCCCATATCATGTAGTATTCCGCATACTGTCATAACCTGCGGCAACCCGCACCGCTTTCCTTTTTCAGCACAAAGATAGGCAGTTTTTTTCGTATGTTCCGCTACAGATTCCTCTCTGTCAAGTCCGTCAGCTGATATATGTGCTGTCAAATTGATCACGCTCCTTTCTATATTTCAATAATAGCAGAGCCTTTATAAAATGTCAACAAGAATTTGGTTCGATGTTATATAAAAGCCTATCAATTTGTAATTGTAAATAATAAAATGTCCAAAAATGTGTTTGCATTCAATCATCCTCACAATTTGTGGCAAGCAAACAAAAATAAAAATCGGTCATATCCATACACTTTTACAGCAAATTTATTCATTCTTGACGAATAGAAATTTTGTATTTACAATAAAATATAATGTCAGACCAATAATATACAATGTTTATTGTTATCATTATGGTGTCTGTGGATTGAAATGATGTAATATACAAGCAAGGGGTTGTAATATCTAAAAGCAACTCCCTTTCTTTTGTAAAAAGATACTATTATATACCCGTTTCGTCCATACTTATTTGGTTATATTTCCAGTCAACTGGTATTGCATTTTCTGCAGTTCCTTCCTGTCGCAGGTATATTTGTTCCGATTTACCTTAAATATACAAAAAACTGCTCCAGTTATTCGCCAGAGCAGTTTTCAGTATCATTTGTACCTGCATACCTGCACATCCGCCAAGAGGTTTTACCTCTCGCATACACATTTATTCTGATATTGTATCATAGCTGCTCCAAAGCCTTCACTTAACAACATTTTCTTTGCCCTATTTCCGAATCCCTTCCAACACCTCCGCCGGTATCTCAAACTCCACAGTCCCCATATACATCGGTGCCACATCGCCCTCGTTGAATCCGATGACCACGTTGTCTTTTTCATTCAGATAGAAAGAAGTTTCGTCTGTAATCGCCTTAAAATTCCACTCCTCAATCTCGTCATTTAACCAATAGTACACGTTCTCGTCAGCGTCCATCTGCTCCTGCATCTGCTGCTTGATATTCTCGCTAATCGGCGTGATATAATCTGCCCCTTCTTTGAAAATGTCCTTTAACTGCAGTCTCTCCCCAGTATTCAAATCAATCGTATAGTAATAATTCCACTGATACCCGCTGCCTGCGCCCTGATAGCAGATCAGTTTCAGGGTAAAATAATCGGGCGTTGTCGCGAGCACCTCACTTGTCACCACAACATCCTGATATCCCATCTCTTCGTCCAGATTCCGCTCAAACTCTGCAATCAGATTGTCCGTGATTGACTGGATTTCCGCGTTGATCTCCGCCGTTGTGCGGTCTATATTTTCCTGTAATGTGCTGTCCTCAATCTGCTCCTCCGGTTTAATCTCAGGAACCTCAATGTCTGCCATATTGCGCTCGCCCTCATACTCATAATCGCGGAATGTGACCACCTTCACAAGCTGGCCGAGAATCGGTATCTGCTCCATCGCGTGTGCGATTGTGCCCGATGTGTTGGGCAGTATGATAAAGACTCCAACCACCACAGCGGCTGCAGCTGCGGCAAATTTTATTACACCTGTCTGTTTTTCTTTGTTTTGATTCATTTTCTTTGCCTCCCTTATTTTTTGATGCAATTGTTCTACCTGTTCTTCTGTCATCTGCTGTTTTTCATACTCAGACCGCAGTGCCTGCAGTTCTTTCTCCAGCAGCGAATTTGTTCTTTCCGTCCCATACATTTTATTTGCCATGATCAATCCTCCCTGCTGCCTGACCGCCCGCATACCCAGGCGTCGGCACAAAATTCCCTACGCATCGTCTCCAAGAACACTGCGGAGCTTCTTCATGCTGCGGTACAGCCTGCTCTTGACCGTACTGACATTTTCCTCCAGAATGTCCGCAATCTCCTCCAGCTTCCTGTCCTCAAAAAAACGCAGTATCACGACAGCCTTATCCTGTTCCGGCAGGGAATCAAGCGCCCTTCCGAGGTCAATCCTGTCACAGTTGTCTTCCGTGTAGGACAATTCCGCCCCCGTTTCACTCTGCATCGCTTCATAGGAATAATTCCGGGGCTGTTTCAGATGCCGGAAGCACTCATTGAGCATAATGCGGTACACCCATGTCTCGGCGTAGGCGGGATTTTTCAGTGTGTGGCTTCCCCGCAGAGCCTTGTACGCCCCGTTCTGTACGATGTCAAAGGCATCTGTCTCGTTGTGCACGTAGCTGTAAGCCAGGCGATAATACCGGTTATACTTTTCCAGAATAATCTGTTCAATCAAGTCTTTATTGCTATCTTTCTTCTCTCCCTTTTTATAGGAAAAAATATGCACTTTTTTCACCTCCTCGACGCTTTATAAAATATTAGACATCTCATCTGCCGCAATAGTTTCATGAAAAATAATTTTTATAATATTTATATTCCTGCACACAAAATAAGACTCAACATCTGTTGAGCCTATTCATAGTATTCTATTCAGATTGCAGAAATAATCATCAGATATTTTGTCCCTACACAATCTCCTCGATATAAAACTCGTCCATCGCACACCGCCCGCTTGTATACACCAGCAGGAGAAACTCGCTGTAGTAGCCCATTCCCGCCTCCCGCAGTATCATTCCGATATTCTGGCGGTCAGGCGGCACGACCCGCTCTTTTACAAAACGCCGAGCCCACTTATCCTCAATTTCCCGGATTCCTTTTCGCGCAAGAGCCCCCGGAATCGCTGGCAAATCGTCTGGGTTGACTGATGCCGGAATCGAGATATGATACGCATCCTGAGCTTCATCGTAGAAAAGACATGCATACTCGTTTGTCGCGGAAACAACATTATCGTCCTTAATCAAAAATTTTCTCAATATTATCCCTTCTTTCCCGAATCATTTTTCCGGCACAATCCCAATATTGGTGTGGGACTGCGCTGGCTGAGGACCGCTTTACGTTCTCCAGCCCTTGAAAAAGTACATCGTCACCGAAATCTACTGTCCTCACAAAATCTATCATTTCCTCCGGAACCCGTTTCAAATTCTCCGCCAGGGACATGCTGCCGACAAAATTATTGACCGGACCGTCTTTCAACCTGTCAAATTTTTCCATGGCTTCCCCGTCACCATAACAAGAAAACAGCAGGGACAGACCATTATCAAAAACCGGTGCCAGACGATAGGCTCCCTTTTTCTCAAGCACTTCGATATTCGCTCCATGGCGGTCACGATTGCAGATCAGATAATCAAGCAGAAAAACCTGATAAAAATACTGCTCAAAACGGTTTCTGACAATAAATGACCAGACTCCCTCGCCAGACTGCCTGTTGATTTCGTAATACGTTTCAAACGCCATCTTATGCTCTCCTGCATTTTTAAAGTCTCTTGACCTTGTGAGCCATGTCTCGTGTATTTTCCCATCAATTTTCACATCTGCATGTATGAAATCGTACTCCAAATGCGGGATATTTAACGCGGCCGCAAGGTTCTGGGCGATAATTTCATTGATACATTCATGCCCATAGATTCCCCTGATGGTATCAAAATTGGACATTTTATAATAATACTTTATCCCGTCGCATTCCTCGTAGGACTTCAGAAAACTTCCAGCGGTTCCCGAGGAATTTCTTGAGAGTGTCCATGACAAATGTGTAAGGTCTGTTATATCATTGTATACCATTGATACTGCACTCCATTCAGTCTATTATCATTCAAAAATTTCGTGTGCTCCATCCAGTCAGAAATTGAAACAGCGTACTCCATAAAAATCTTGTCAATACGATTATACTACATCTCCACCCAAACCTCAACATTTCGATTTTTCTCTTGACACGCACTGTCTACTGTTGTAAACTATAATTGTCTACAGAAGTAGTCACTTGTGAGACGTCTTAACAAATCACTTGAACGATTAAATTCACAGATTGGAGGATTCCTATGGAACAAAAAATTACGGTATCAGACGCAGAGCTGGAGATACTGGAGGTCCTGTGGGCAGCAAAAACCGCCCTGAATGCAGGCGAAATCCGCAGTGCCTTAAACGATCACAAAAGCTGGGAGCGCACGACTGTCCTGACACTGATTCAGAGACTTGTGAAAAAGGAAGCCGTCACGCAGGAAAAACATGCGCAGAATAACCGCGAAGTCTACTATTACACCCCCTGCATTGCGCGCGAAGAGTATGTCCGCACTGAAACCAGAAATTTTATCGAGAAATTTTTTAAGGGAAGTTCCAAAAATCTTGCCGCTGCCCTGGTTGACAGTGATGCGCTGACCAGGAAGGATATCGAGGAGCTTCGCGACTACTTTAACCAGAACCTTTGATCACCATTTTCATCCTATTTTCGAATGGAGGGATTATCATGCAGGAATTTATCACGAGACAGCTTTTTCCGGCTGTGCTGTCCCTGTCCTTATCGGGGGCTTTCATTGGAATTTTTATTGCTGCCATACACCCTTTTACAGGAAAATATTTTTCAAAAAAGTGGAATTACTATATCTGGCTGCTTGTCGTCGTGCGTCTGCTGCTTCCGTTTCACTTTGAATCGGGTTTCCTGAAACCGCTGGATTTTCATGCTGTAATCGGTCAGAATAATGACAAGGCACAATCTGACAGCGCAATCCGCAATGATGACCAGAAACAGATTAACGCCCCGGCACAGTCGGATGACACGCAGCAGCCTGAACTGGCTGACGCTGACCGTTTCGCAGCAATGCCGGATACATCTGCAGACACAGCGGCAGCCTCTGCAGATATATCGTCCGCTGGTGATACACCTGTGCCTTCCAGCGGCATCACATCTGCAGCACAGCATCATGAAACCCAGACGCAGCCAGACACACTTTCGTCTGCCGGAAGACCAAAAGGAACGAAAACAGGCCTTTGGGCTGCGGCAGCGCATATATGGTTTGTCGGCGCCGTTATTGCCCTTTTTATCAAGCTGCTAAATTACCAGCACTTTAAAAATGCGATTCGAAAAAACTGTACCCGCATCGCTGAACCCCGCATCCTCACCATGGAAAGTAATTTTTGTGCAAGACTTCATATACAGAAAGTACCTGCCATTTATGAGAGTGCTGCCGTCGCCAGCCCCATGACAATCGGACTCCGAAATCCTATGATCGTCATTCCAAAAAGATTGTCCGATGGCAATGTCCCTGTGTACTTAGGCAGCGATCGGAATCTGTCACACTTTCAGCTGGTGCTCCACCACGAGCTGATTCATGTCGCCAGAAAGGACCTGCTGTACAAATGGATTTATCAGTTATTGCTCTGCACCCACTGGTTCAATCCAGTCCTGCACCTTATCGGCAGGCAGATCAACCGCGACTGTGAGCTCTCCTGTGACGAGGCAATTCTTCCGGAGCTGACAGAGACCGGAAAGCAGATGTATGGCAACATTCTGCTGGATACCGCTGAGCAGAATATTGCCCGCAGGCAAAACGCTTTCTCCACCACGCTTTTGGAAAACAAAAAGGACTTGAAAAGGCGTCTCGACGGCATTCTGAACTACAAAAAAACGACGCGCCGCCGGTTTGCAGTCTCTGTCTGCGTCTTTGTGATGATACTGGCTTTATCCGCATGCAGCACTGTGTGGATTTCCTCTGATGCTGCATCTGCCTCAGAATCGGGACATGACAGTTCCGTCAGCAGCTCCGCAGACTCCAGTGACACGGCTTTTGATGCCGATGCCAATGACAAGCTTTTCGGCTCCGCAGATACAGATACTCAGAGTTCCAATGATGCATCTTCGGATTCAGAATCATTCCATTATGATGATTCTGACGATACGGGCGTGTTTATGCAGATATTCTCCTCCCTCGTCTCTGCGGATTCCTTTGTGAATAATTTTGCCAGCCCTGACCGCTCCAGCGATGCGTGGAAGGTCTATGACGATGACAGACTGCTTGCCGGGGAAGACATCCAGGATAATTGGGGCGCCTATAACTATATGGGTAATGCCCGCAAAGTGCTGGCTTACGGTTACGTGCTCTACGGTTCAGACTCCTTTGTGATTGCCTATGCGGATCAGGATGTCAATGTGAACATAAAATCCGCCTTTGACATCAGGGAAGGAAAGTTCAAACTCATATCGGTCGCACCGGACAAAAGCATTATGACTCTGAATGATACTGGCGCAGAGACAACGACGACCGTCACCATGAAAAAGGGCAGAAATGTCCTCAAAATGGTGGGACAAGGGGCAAAAGTAACGCATCTTGAAATTGATTTCTCTGACCTGGACGAATCAGACTTTGAAAATGTTTTTTATTCCGAGGATGCGGAGTACGTCCATCTGTTAAAAGATGCGGCAGTGCCCGCCGATAAGGACAGAGTCCTCAATTCCCTGGGTTATCTGGAGCAAAAAGACGCCAGTGAATTGTTCAGCGCTCTGCTGGCTGCCGGAACCACTTTCACCGCCGATGAACTATGCGGATTCCTGGTTTACTCTGACTCCGCACTGTCCAGCCAGTATTTATTGGAAGCGCTCAGAAGCAAAGCCATCGCCCCCCTCAGCGCCGATACAGCCTCAGCAGCCATACGCTATCTGGACGAAGACTGTCAGACAGAAGTGCTAAAAACCCTTCCCGTGGAAGATTTCTACGATGTATTTATTGATAACATCTACTTTCTAAACAGCAGCCAGATTGACGAATGCCTGGCGGATTATATCGGCAGAGGCGGCACTATGACCTACTCCATGTATAACGAGATTTCTTTCTATTTGGACGGAGACTGGCGGGTAGAAGCACTCAAATCCCTTCCTGTCGAAGATTTTTACACTGCTTTTGCAAATGCCATCTTCTATTTAGACAGCAGCCAGATTGACGAATGCCTGGCGGATTATATCGGCAGAGGCGGCACTAT
>CAMWXA010000086.1 GCA_947178035.1 uncultured Lachnospiraceae bacterium
GTTCTACAACCTGATTGGGACGAATTCCCTGCTCTATGCGCAGACGGATATTATTGATACATACGTCTACCGCAGCCTGGTGGGTTCCTTCAACTTTTCGTCCAGTGCGGCAGTGGGACTGTATCAGTCGGTATTTGGACTTATTTTCGTCATGGTGATCAATTTGATTGTGCGGAAGGTTGAGCCTGAGAGCGCACTGTTTTGATAAGGGGGAATATGTATGAGACAATCGAAAAAGGAAAACGCACCAGCCTCTCGGATTAAGATGGGCAAGAGCAACCGGATGCTGTCTGTGATTTGCTATGTGGTGATCGGCCTGTTTGCAGCAGTGTGCCTGTTTCCGTTTGTGCTGATGATTACCTCGTCGTTCATGACGGAGAGTGAAATTGTCAGCGAAGGATACAAGCTTATTCCGAAGCAGTGGACGGCATCAGCGTACTATTATCTGCTGGACAATCCCAAGAAGCTTCTGGATGCGTATAAGACGACGATACTGATCACTGTCGTGGGAACAGTCCTGGGTCTTGTGATTATGTCCATGGCAGGGTATGTGCTGAATCGAAAGGATTTTAAATACAGAGGTTTCTTTTCGTTCATGATTTACTTTACCACACTGTTTTCAGGCGGACTGGTGCCCACCTATATCCTGTATGTCAGATATCTGAATTTAAAGGACAATATCTGGGCAATGATTCTGCCGGGACTTGTCAGCGCATGGTCCATTTTCCTGATGCGCAACTTTATGAAATCCATACCGGATGAGCTGTATGAGTCCGCGACGATGGACGGGGCGGGCCCCTTTACAATCTATCTGAAGATCTTTATGCCGCTGGCAATCCCGTCCCTGGCAACAGTAGGACTGTTCCTGGCGCTGGGATACTGGAATGAGTGGTACAATGCCAGCTTGTATATCGATACTGCGTCCAAGTATCCGCTGCAGTATTATCTGCAGAAGATGATCAACCAGACAAGCATTGAGGCATTGACCAATGCAGGACATGTGATCGATGCGGGGATGGTTCCCACGCAGTCTGTAAAAATGGCGACGGCCGTACTGACGACAGGACCAATTATATTGCTCTATCCCTTTGTGCAAAAGTATTTTGTCAGCGGTCTGACTGTTGGCAGTGTGAAAGGGTAGAAGGAATTGTTACTGCTAAAACTCCTTTACTTTTCTGGTAAAGGTTGGTAAAATAAGGAGGAAATATGAGATTAAGAAAAGTTATGGCTACTATTGTATGTGCTGCGATGGCTGGAACGCTTCTGGCAGGATGCGGTGCGGCGGACGGAACTGTTTCCGGTGAGGGCACCGCAGATCAGAATGCTTCCAATGGAAGTGCGCAGCAGTCTGGGGCAGGGGAAGTCGATCTTTCCGAGCATGTCACACTGTCCCTTTATCTGTACGGCTCTCCTGGGGCAGCAAATGAGGACATTCTAAAAGAAATCAACAAAAAGCTGACAGACGATATGAACACTTCCATTGACGTCCGCTCCATTGACTGGGGAGATATCAACACTATATCTCCCCTGCTGTGGGCGTCTGGTGAGGAATTTGACATGGCTTATGCGTCCATCAACACAGCAGTTCCTTTCTATACGCTGGCAAAGCAGGGTTCCCTGTATGAGATATCTGGTCTTCTGGACAGCTGTGCGCCGGTGCTGAAAGAAAAAATCGGTGCGTCAGGATGGGCAGCGGCGTCCACGGCAGATGGAATTTATGGCGTTCCAAGTCTTGGAGCGGGCTTCAATACATATGGCTTTGTCTACAATAAGGCAAACTGCAGTGCGTGGGGCATTCCAGAGGTGACAGACCTTGCATCCATGGAAGCATACTGCGATGCGTCTGTGGCAAACGGCATTTACCCGATCAACGGCAATTCGGAGGTGGCGATGGATTTCTACCGCATGCTGGAAGGCATGACCGGCAACTGGGTTCCCGCGCCGGGCATCGCAACCAATGAGATGTATCTTGTATGTACTGATTACAACAATTATGAAGAGGTGGTTCATCCGGCGTTCACAGACGAGTTTGAGGAGTTTGTGATAAAGCTGGACGAGTGGGAGAAGAAAGGGTATTGGCCGACGGATATCCTGTCTGCTTCCACCGGCGACAAGGATATGTACAAGAATGGTCAGTGCAGCGCTTACATCACGCACATGGCTGACTGGACCGGAAACTATACAGCAATCCACGGACAGCTCCCCGACCAGGATGTCGATGCATGGTACTATGCACAGGACAACGACAAGGTGCTCAAGAGCTCTCCGGCACAGGATCTGACTGTTATCAATGTGAACAGCAAGTATCCGGAGCGCTGTCTGATGGCAATTGAGAAGTTTATGACAGACGAGTCTTATTACAGACTGTGGCAGGACGGCATCGAGGGACGCCAGTATGAGATCGTGGACGGTTATCGGGAAAAACCGGCTTCCTTCAATGAGGACGTGGATGGCGGCGGCTTCTCCGCATGGGCTTTCAGCAACAATGAATACAAGATTCCGCAGCGGGTGGAGCATCCCAGCCGCTATGAGAAGATGGCTGAGTGGGAAGCGCACCATATCGATGACCCCTATATTGGATTCAGTTTTGATGATGCGAATGTAAAGGCAGAGCTGTCTGCAATTTCGAATGTGAACTCGACCCTTGGCATTCAGCTGATGCTTGGCAAGACAGAGGATGTTCATGCAGCATTGCAGCAGTACAGAGATCAGCTTACGTCAGCGGGAGTTGATACAGTGATTGAAGAACTAAAGACACAGCTTCAGGCCTTTACACCTGTTGGGTAAGGAAAAGCACCAAATACCGTGTTGGGGGATATCTTTGACTGGATAAAAATGGAGCTGCAAGCATATTGCAGCTCCATTTCTATGTATATGTGCATGCCCGGACGGACTGAAACGATCTCATGCGAAAACAGAAGGGAACCAGTTATTTCATGAAAATTTCCAATACCATGCAGAGAAAGTGAGAGAAAGAAATGGCGAATATGAACATTAAGGACATTGCAAAATTATCGGGCGTGGGGATTGCCACGGTTTCCCGGGTTATCAACCAGACCGGCTATGTGAGCGAGAAGACGCGCAAGAAGGTTCTGGATGTCATTAATGAATATAACTATATTCCCAATAACAGTGCGCGCAATCTGAAACTGACACAGTCCGACAATATTGCGCTGTTTGTGAAATATATAACAAATCCTTTTTTCGGAAAAATGATTGATACGATACAGCAGGAGGTGGCATCCAGGGGGTATTCCCTTCTGATTCAGAACGTGGATGAGAACTCGGATGAGCTGGATTTTGCCATCAGTGAGTCGATGCAGCGGAATCTGTGCGGGCTGATTATTATGGGAGGATCCTATTCTGCGTACACGGAGGCAAAGTTCCGGCAGCTTGGGATTCCCTGCGTCCTGCTCACAGTAAATTCCGAGGGAAACGTCGATCCCGTGCTGTATTCCAGCGTCACGATCAATGACGAGCTGGAAGGATACCGCGCAACGAAATACCTGATCGAGATGGGACACCGCCGGATTGGGTTTTTGTATAAAGATATCGAAAATGTCGTGACGCCGAACATTCTGCGCTACCGGGGCTATATCCGGGCGCTGGAGGAGAATGGCATTGCGGTGGATGAAAGGCTGATCGCGCCGGGGCTCCCGTCTGTCAGTATGGGCTTTCGCTCTGGATTTCAGGCCATGAAGAGTCTGATGCAGAAAAATCCAGACATGACGGCGGTGTTTGCGTTCTCGGATGTTCTGGCAATCGGAGCGGCGAAAGCGGTTCTGGCATCGGGGAAACAGATACCGGGGGATATCTCCGTCATTGGATTTGACGGTATTGAGATGGCGGAATTTTACAATCCCACACTCGATACCGTGTACCAGCCCGCGACGGAGATGGCACTCTCTGCGGTCTCTCTCCTGCATGGCATGATGCGCGGGGAGAAGACACAGCATATTGTCTGTGACTCCGTTATCATGAAGCGCGGTTCAGTGAAGATGATGCGATAATGCGATAATACGCGGCAGATAGAAGGATAGAGGGATGGAAATGGATCAGATCAGATTGTTGGCAGTGGGAAACAGCTTTAGCGAGGATGCCTTGTACTATCTGTACGACATATGTGAGGCGGCGGGGGTTTCCTGCAGGGCAGTGAATCTTTATATAGGAGGCTGCAGTCTGCAGCAGCACCGGGAGAATTTTGTTTCCGGGGAAAAGAGATATGAATATCAGCTCAATGGACGCTTTGACGGCAGAATGGTGTCTCTGCAGGAGGCGCTGACAGAGGACACATGGGATTATGTCCTCATGCAGCAGGCCAGCCACGACAGCGGGATATGGGACACGTACGAGCCGTGGCTCACAGAACTGGCAGCATGTCTGCGGCAGTGCTGTCCTGGTGCCGAGTTTCTGCTGCACAAGACATGGGCATACGAGCAGGACAGCGCGCACAGCGCATTTGTGCGGTATCACTGCAGCCAGAAAGAGATGTATGAAAAGCTCACGGCTTGTTACGCGAGGGCAGCGGCACAGCTGGGGATGCGCCTGATTCCCAGCGCCGATGTCATACAGGAGGTGCGCCGTAGGGCGGGATTTCGCTATGAGCACGGAGAGCAGAGCCTGTGCCGGGACGGATACCACATGCATATGATCTACGGGCGGTTCCTGCTCGGGGCGCTTTTTTATGCGTTTCTGACAGGGAGAGACATTTGTGCGAATCCGTTCTGCCCGGAAGAGGCACAGGCGGACAAAATAGAGACCATCCGGCAGAGCATCGTCACAGTTCTGTCATAGGAGGTCAATCCTGTCAGGTACAGGAGAAAGGGAGATGGAATGGTACAGGAGAAACTGATAGATTTATTGAAGGAAATGTCTCTTGAGGAGAAGGTTGACCAGATGCTGCAGATGAGCGGCATGTTTTATGAGGACGAAGGAGTACTTACCGGACCTGTCAATACGGCAGGTTTCACGGAGGAGGAAATCCGCCAGGCGGGAAGTGTACTTGGCTCTGTGGGAGCCGAAAAGCTGATGACGATTCAGAGGGAGTACATGGAGAAACAGCCGCATCATATTCCGCTGATTTTTATGGCGGACATCATCAATGGGTTTCGGACGGTTTTTCCGATTCCGCTCGCGCAGGGATGCACGTTTCACCCGGCGCTGGTGGAGGAGGGAGCTGCAGCTGCGGCGAGAGAGTCCGCTGCTGCGGGGCTGCACCTGACTTTTTCACCGATGGCGGATTTGGTGCGCGATGCGCGATGGGGCAGGGTCATGGAATCCACCGGCGAGGATGCATGGCTGAACGGGTGTCTCGTCAGAGCGATGGTGGAAGGCTACCAGGGGCGGGAAGGACTGCGGGAAAAAGGCAGGATTGCGGCGTGTGTCAAGCACTTTGCAGCGTACGGAGCGCCGACGGCAGGAAGGGATTACAACACTGTGGAGCTGTCTGAACGCACACTGCGGGATGATTATCTTCCGGCGTATCAGGCGGCTGTAGATGCGGGCGTGGCTGTGGTTATGACCAGTTTCAACACTCTGGACAGAATTCCGTCCTCCGGCAGCCGCAGGCTGATGCGGGAGATACTGCGGGACGAGATGGGATTTGGCGGCGTGGTAATTTCCGACTGGGGCGCAATAGAAGAAATGTGCAGACACGGCGTGGCAAAAGACAACAGGGAAGCGGCCAGGCTGGCGGTGGAAGCAGGTGTGGATATCGACATGATGACAAACTGCTACTGCAAGAACCTGAGAGGGCTGGTCGAGGAGGGAATCGTCAGTGAATCCCTGATAGACGAGGCGGTGCTTCGCATCTTAAAGCTGAAAAATGATCTCGGACTGTTTGAGAATCCGTATAAAGATGCCGACGCATCGGAAGAAAAGGCACTGGCGCTGTGTCAGGAGCACAGACAGACCGCCAGAAAAATGGCGGTAGAAACGTTTGTTTTGCTAAAAAATGATGGCATTCTGCCGCTGAAAAAAGAACAGGAAAAAATTGCCCTGATCGGCCCCTATGTGTCCAATAAAGAAATCTACGGGGCGTGGTCCATGTTTGGGAGCCCGGATACGACTGTATCCATCGCGGACGGTCTGCGGAACAAGGGGTATGAGAAAATCCTTTCTGCGCAGGGATGCGGACTTTCCGAAGGGTTTGGGCAGACAGCAGAGGACTCGGAAAAGCTGCTGCGCGAGGCAGTGGAGCTGGCAAAAAGTGCAGACAAGGTAGTGCTCGCGCTTGGGGAGCACCGGCTGCACTCCGGCGAGGCGGCAAGCCGTGCGGATATCACCCTTCCGGCTGACCAGATGGAACTGTTTCGGAAGGTGTGCGAGGTGAATCAAAAGGTAGCAGTGGTGCTCTTCAGCGGCAGGCCGTTGGATATCCGGGAAATCAGCGAGAAGGCAGCGGCGGTTCTGGCTGTGTGGATGCCGGGGACAGAGGGCGGCAATGCGATTGCGGACGTGCTGTTTGGGGATGCGAACCCGTCAGGGAAACTTTCGATGAGCTTTCCGTATTCGGTGGGGCAGGTTCCCGTTTTCTACGGACAATTCCGCACGGGGCGCCCGTACACGGAAGGTGTGGAAGAGAAGTATGTATCCCGCTATCTGGATATTCCCAACAAACCGCTCTTTCCGTTTGGCTACGGTCTGTCTTACACGACATTTGCAGTCGGACCAGTGCGGCTGAGCGCACAGCGCATGTGCAGGACCGACAGGCTTTGTGCCGCCGTGACTGTGAAAAACACCGGCGCAGTGAGCGGTCAGGAAGTGGTGCAGATGTATATAGAAGATGTGCATGGAAGCGTGGTGCGCCCTGTGCGGGAATTGCGGGGCTTTTCCAAAATTGAACTTGCCCCTGGGGAGGAAAAGGAGGTATGTTTTGAGATTGCGGAGACCATGCTGCGTTTTCATGACATTCATATGAACTATGTGAGCGAGGACGGAGAATTCAGGGTGTATATCGGAAATTCCAGTGAGACAGCAAATGGAGCCTCCTTTGTGCTGGCGGACTGAGAGAAGCGCGGCTCGTGATATCATCAATGTGATGTCACAGACAGGGCTTGAGGATATTGCGGGCACAGCTTTTTCTCTGATGCGTTCTGTCATGAGGTCAACGGTGTACTGAAAGTATTTGAACATGCCATCCCTGGCACAGTTTGCAAAGATATGGAATGCATCGTTGCCGCCATAATAGACATAGTCCATAGGATAATCACCAGAGGAGTCCAGGATGCTCTGCTCCACGATCGCATCTGCGTTTCTCAACGCGAAATTTTTGAGTTCCTGTTTGGCGTGCTCCGGGTAAGAAAATATGAAAGCAGTCATGTTAAAATATAATGAGAAAATTTCCAAAAGAGGTGGATAAAATGCAGTACCGGTATCAAGATATCCAAACAATTAATCAGAGGGAAATGGTCATGGCGGACGGATTCATAATATCTTTGCAGAAATGCAATCAGACATGGAAACGCATGAGAAATATGGAGGTTTCCGTGTGTGTCGGAGAGCGGGATATCACAGCAGACATCCCGTTCTTTCGTTTTTTTATGGATGATAAAATCATTGAAATCCTTTGTACAGGAAAGGGTTTATTCAGAAAGCGGAGAGGCAGGAGAGATTTTGAGCATCTGCGGCAGCAGATTTTGCGGTGGGGATATTCTACGTTCGACTTAAGTTAAATGCTCATTCCAACAATAATATACACAAACTGACAAGTTACAGATTGTGAAAATTGAATAAGTTTCAAATATAAAAATAGATAATATAACGAAAAGAATTGAAACGAAAAAAATGTATTGCAAAAAATGCAAAAAGCTTTATAATTTAGATATAATTGAACTATTTCAATTTTAACAAAAATAAAAGACAGCGATTGGACGCAGCAGAAGAGGAGGATTATAAGACGTGGACACACAGTTGAGATACAATGAACCCTGGATACTGCAGAGGGCGGATCCGTTCATCTGCAGGCACGACAACGGTAAGTATTACTTTACGGCTTCCGTGCCGGCCTATGATAAAATTATCCTGCGGTGCGCGGATACACTTGCAGGAATCGCGGACGCCGGGGAAGTGACGATATGGGAGAAACATGCGTCAGGGATTATGAGTGAGCATATCTGGGCACCGGAGCTGCATTATTTAGATGGAAAATGGTACATCTATTTTGCCGGCGGAGAGAAGGACGATATCTGGAAAATACGCCCTTACGTGCTGGAATGCGCAGACGCAGACCCGATGACTGGGACATGGAGAGAGCTGGGAATGATGCAGTGCGCAGACGATGACGCGTTTTCATTCCGCGCATTCTCGCTGGACGCCACTGTGTTTGAGGACAACGGAAAACGCTATTATGTGTGGGCAGAGAAGGTCGGCGTCGGCAGGCAGATTTCCAATCTGTACATCGCTGAGATGGAGACGCCCAATAAATTAAAGACCGTTCAGGTGCTTCTGACGACACCTGATTACGACTGGGAGAGAGTCGGATTCTGGGTAAACGAGGGGCCGGCTGTGCTCAAAAGAGATGGGAAAATATTCCTGACATACTCCGCAAGCGAGACAGGAGCGTCGTATTGTATGGGCATGCTCACGGCGGACAGCGGCGCGGATTTACTTGATCCGCTGTCATGGAAAAAGGAGCGCTATCCGGTGCTGGCTTCCGATCCTTCCATAGAAGTGTACGGACCGGGACACAATTCCTTTACAGTGGACGAAGATGGAAATGATATCCTTGTATATCATGCCCGCAAGGAGAGTGTCATCGAGGGTGATCCGCTCTACAATCCCAACAGACATACCATGCTTATGAAAATCAAGTGGAAGAATGGCATACCAATTTTTAATTTTAAATAAATGGCAAAAACAGGAGGCATTTTTAAAATGGCAAAACTTTACATCAACGAAAAGAATCAAAAAGGGCATATCAATGCAGAGATTTACGGTAATTTCTCGGAACACCTCGGACGCTGCATCTACGAGGGCATCTATGTTGGGGAAGATTCTGAGATACCCAACACAAAGGGTATGCGAAATGATGTCGTGGCGGCGCTTCGCGAGATGAAGCTTCCGGTACTGCGCTGGCCAGGCGGCTGCTTTGCGGATGAGTATCACTGGATGGACGGCATTGGCCCCAAAGAGTCGAGAAAGAAAATGATCAACACAAACTGGGGCGGTGTGACCGAGGACAACAGCTTTGGCACACATGAGTTCTTTGAGTTGTGCGAACAGATTGGATGCAAGACCTACATCAACGGCAATGTCGGCAGCGGAACGGTGCAGGAGATGTCTGAGTGGGTGGAGTACATGACATTTGACGGTGTCTCTCCCATGGCGGAACTCAGGAAACAGAATGGCCGCGAGAAAGCGTGGCATGTCGACTACTTTGGAGTGGGCAACGAGAACTGGGGCTGCGGCGGAAATATGACACCGGGCTACTACGCGAATTTATATAGAAGATACCAGACGTTTGTGAGAAATTACAAAAAGAACCAGAAAATATTTAAGGTCTGCGGCGGTCCGAACGTGGATGACACCTACTGGACAGAGGAAGTGTTAAAGACATGTTATGAAAATGCGCCGGAAGGCTCGCATGGTTTTATGGACGGACTGTCAATGCATTATTATGTGCACCCGGAAGGATGGGAGAAGAAGGGAAGCGCTACAAAGTTTGACGAGAAGACATGGTACAAGACACTGTACAAGGCGCTTTATATCGAAGATTTGATCAAGATGCACACCACAGTCATGGATAAATACGATCCGGAGAAAAAAATCGGGCTGATCTGTGACGAGTGGGGAACATGGTTCACCTGTGAACCGGGGACAAATCCGGGATTTTTGTACCAGCAGAACACCATGCGCGACGCGCTTGTTGCAGGTCTCACGCTCAACGTATTCAACAAGCACTGTGACCGTGTCAAGATGGCAAACCTTGCGCAGGTAGTCAATGTCCTGCAGGCAGTCATCCTTACAGACGGACCGAAAATGCTGCTCACGCCGACATACCATATATTGCATATGTACAAGTATCACCAGGATGCAGAGCTTGTGGAGAGTTACTTTGACGGTATCAAGGAGATTGGCCTGGATGAGGACTATATGGTTCCCAACCTTCAGGAGTCCGTTTCCATCGACAAGGACGGCGTCGTGACAGTCACGCTCAACAATCTTTCTGTCACAGACAGCGAGGAAGTGGAGATTGCCTTCGCAGAGCTTCAACCTAGCGATGTGACAGCTGCCATCGTCACCAACAAGATGGACGCGTACAACACTTTTGAAGATCCTGACAAGGTCAGGGAAGAGGAGTTTAAGGATTTCCGGATAACGGACAGAGGTGTCACATTTACGATACCAGCGTGCAGTGTGGTGCAGTTCCGCGTGAAATAATTATCTCTGCACGGAGATGCTTTTGCAATTTGCAACCCAGAGAGATAGACAAGTAGTGTGAGTTATTAGTCAACAGTTTCCTGGATGCTGCACATTAGAAATATGAAAACATGGAGGAAAGAATTTTGGAGACGAGCGAGGGGCAGGATAATAAAAAGCACTGCCGAAAGTGCCTCCTGCGCGAGCTGGACAGGGAAGCCTACATGGATAATCTATACGACTACATCCAGAGACTGGATGAGGATATCAAAGCTGATCAGGCGCTCTATGAGGAGCGCCTGTCTGTCTGTAAAGCGTGTGATTATCTGGAGGCGGGCATGTGCAGGGCGTGCGGGTGCTTCGTGGAGCTGCGCGCAGTGATACAGCATAATGTATGCTCTTACGGGAAGTGGTAAAGATGGATGGGGTATTGGATTTATGAAAAAAGAATGTGATGATGTGCTTTTCTTGCATATCTATATAATATAGTGTAAACTGTAGAAGTAGGAAATTTGGGGAGTAGTCCGTTATATTGGAGGAAGAAGATGCAGAAAAAGCGAATCAGGACATTACATACGATTATGATACTACTTATTATTATAACAATTATTTCACTGACATTTGCGGGAGCAATGGGGGCACTGTATGTGAACAAGGTCCGGGAGGTCAGCCGCCTTCAAAATGAAAGAGAGCAGCTGTATGCAGAACAGGCCCTTCCTGTCCTGTCTGTGGATGTAGAAAACAGCATGGCGGGAACGATGGAGCCAGGAATGGAAGATCAGGATGTGGAGTCGGCCGCGGGGATTGCGGCAGCCGGGGAAGATGTCGAGCTGAATCTGGATGAGGCGGGCATTGCACAGCTCATGCAGTTAAAAGAAGCCGAGGTCGAGCAGTCCATTAAAGACAGGATGAAAGAGCTTGTCACGAGCGAGGACGGAAGTCCGCTCAAGATGCTGCGTTCCTTTTTTCCTGAAAATCTGATCTACAGCTTTGAGGAGGAATATGTGTTTGCACCGGTGCTGGATGGAGTGAACAAGCATTCTCTTCTCGATGAAAATTTTGAGAAGACCGAAGATGGACTGATGCAGTATGTCGAGAACGGCACTGTCACATCACACACGGGAATTGATGTGTCAAAATATCAGGGGGATATCGACTGGGCGGCAGCCAAGGAGGACGGCATAGAGTATGCCTTTATCCGGTTAGGGATCAGGGGATACGAGTCTGGAAAGATTGTGCTGGACGAATTTTATGATGCCAATATGAAAGGTGCAAACAGCGCCGGAGTGAAGGCCGGAGTATATTTTTTCACACAGGCAGTCACCGTTGAAGAGGCAAAGGAGGAAGCAGAGTTTGTCATACAGAATCTTGCCGGCTATGATGTAGCATGTCCGGTTGTGTTTGATGTGGAGCGCATTTCCGGCGGCAAGGGGCGTGCTGACCAGATTACCCAGGAGGAGCGCACCGCTGTCACAATCGCTTTCTGTGAGGCGGTTAAAGCGGCAGGGTATACACCAATGATCTACGGGAATGTCGTCTGCTTCACACAGCTGCTTGATATGACGCAGCTCAATGACTATGAAAAGTGGTATGCGTTTTACGACGACTATATGTATATGCCATATGACGTAAGCTGCTGGCAGTACACAGAGAAAGGGAAGGTGGACGGGATTCCGAATAATGTGGATCTGAACATCTCCTTTAAGGTATGGTGAGAAGTGGTTCCAGCAGAGATAGAACCGCTTTATCAGGAGACAGACTGGGAGCGCATCGATCAACGTTCCTGCTCAGACAGGAAATGAAGGATACATAATAATAGGAAAAGGAGTGTACAGATATGAGTAAAGAAATTGAAGCCCTGCAGAAAATGATCGACGAGAGCAGCAAAATTGTCTTTTTTGGGGGCGCGGGTGTGTCGACGGAGAGCGGCATTCCTGACTTTCGCAGTGTTGACGGACTGTATAACCAGAAATACGACTATCCGCCAGAGACAATACTGAGCCATACTTTTTATGTGAAAAAACCAGACGAATTCTTCCGGTTTTACCGCGATAAGATGCTCTGCTCCGACGCGAAGCCAAACACTGCGCACAAGGTTCTGGCAAAGCTCGAGGCGCTGGGAAAACTCACTGCAGTCGTGACGCAGAACATAGACGGCCTGCATCAGGCAGCAGGAAGCAAAAAAGTGCTGGAGCTCCACGGCAGTGTCCTTCGCAATTACTGTGAAAAGTGCCGCAAATTCTATGCGGTCGAGGAAATCATGAACAGTACTGGTGTTCCAACCTGCGTATGCGGCGGGAGAATCAAACCGGACGTGGTATTGTATGAAGAAGGGCTGGACCAGAACACGCTGCAGGAGGCAGTGCGCGTCATCAGCGAGGCCGATATGCTTATCATCGGAGGCACATCGCTTGCGGTATATCCCGCAGCAGGACTGATTGACTATTATCAGGGAAACAGGCTCGTATTGGTCAACAGGACACCCACGCAGAAGGATACCATGGCAAACCTGGTCATCACAGGAAGCATCGGCGAAGTATTTTCGCAGATTGACCTCCATGAGTAAAGGAGGTACGGCTTGAAACAGGTAACATGATAACATTGGAAAAGCGAGGGAAGATATGGGTTTTGAATATGAAGTGGGCGATATCGTCAAATTGAAAAAGCCGCACCCCTGCGGAAGTCCGGAGTGGGAAATCCTGCGTGTGGGCGCAGATTTTCGATTGAAATGTGTGGGCTGTGGGCATCAGGTTATGCTGCCAAGGCGTCAGGTGGAGAAAAGTACGAAGGGATTAAGAAAAATTTTATAATAAAAGTATGACCTGTCTCTTATAAACATATCCGAGCCAACGAGACGGACTCCTATCTCGTATTCAGTCTT
>CAMWXA010000087.1 GCA_947178035.1 uncultured Lachnospiraceae bacterium
GTATTTCCTAATGGGTTTACTCATTTTGCTGCCATGGATCATTCGCACCTCTATCATTTCAGGTTACCTGTTATATCCGTTTCCGCAACTGGATCTATTAAGGGCAGACTGGAAAATTCCCTCTGAAATGGCAGCAACAGATGCGGCTGAAATAAAAACATGGGGACGCGGCCTCAAAAATGCCGCACTTGTGAATCTTCCAATCTCGGAGTGGTTTTCCGGGTGGTTTCATACCACGCTCCCAACCATGGGAAAATGCATCATCGTTCTGGATATGGTATGTGTTGTACTTTTTGTACTATTGTTATGCTATGCGTTTGTAAAACTGCCGCGATCTGAGCTCTTCATACAGTTGGACAAGCTGTTTGTACTTGGAACTGTCATTGTATGCTATCTATTCTGGCAGCTCTCCGCCCCGCTTCTCCGCTATGGCTATGCCTATGTACTCTTAGTTGTGGTGCTGACTGCTGGAATCACAAAAGATATCCTATTTCGATCAGCTTTTGTGCAGAGGCATACAAGCGACAACCTATTGTTATTTTTTCACAAATCCTTTGTTCTAATGCTCTGTGTATTGACAACAATTATACTTGCAGCCTCGCTCCGCTATCTGTATTCTGTGCGAAACGCACCTAATTATCTGTGGCAGGCCGACTACGGCACCTATGCACTGCAAAGCTATGACATAAACGGAGTGACATTTTATTATCCTGAAAGCGGTGATCGTGTGGGCTATCATTTGTTTCCAGCCATCCCGAAAAAGACAGAGATCCTTTTCCGCAGTGACCAATTAGCGGATGGATTTTACTCTTACCCGCTCAAACAGTAACCTAAATCTCGCTGTTCGTCAGAATCGCTGTTATTTTTCTATGTAAATCTGAAAAATCAAATTCGTAAGCGCAACAATGCGTATTCCGATTTGGATTCAATCCTGAAATTTAATTGTAATGAAATAACAAAAGGACTGCATGATGCAGTCCTTTTATCTGTCAGCGAGCGCAAGTCCCGCCTTCTTATTATAAGCGTGTTTCTCCGGGTCCTCGTAGGCATCCCAGAAGGACGCTCCAAGATTCAGCTTTTCCTCGACAAAATCCATATTGTTCATAGCCGTTGTGACGATTGACACGGCACGCTTGATATGAAGTCCCTCAAAAAAATTCAATACCTCCACTGGAAACCGCCCGCGAAGCACCACCGCATCCGGGCAAAGCGCCCCATAATCGATCAGGTCGCGCGGGTGTGGTTTTATCAATACGCGATACCCTTTGCAATATTGTTCCACCACATCGAGGCAGACACGTTTCCTCGCCTCCACGTCAACCGGGTGTGGCTCCGTCAAGAAGCAGGCAAATTCCTCCCCCTCATGCGATGGCTTCAACTGCCTGATCAGTTCGTCCGCATCCTCGATGAACGCCTGAATCATCAGCTTTTTCTGTTCGGATGTCAGCGCCTTCTCGAGCGGCTTCCTCGGCTCCTCGACAAAGCGCGGGCAGTCGGTCGGCACGACGCTCCTGTCGTTGATCTCCATGTCAATACAGTACTTTCCCCATCCATTCATGATAAAAATCAGATTGTGACGCGAGAACCACGTCTTTAGTTTAAAGTGCCCATGATTTGCGACATAGGCGTCATCGAGATTCTTGAGGCAGTCAAGCCCGTCCTCCACCGCATGGTAATAGATGTGTCTGTAATTGAGATAATATCCAACCGGATCACTGTCGCAGAACACATAGACATCCTCATATGCCGCAAAATCAATCACCCGCATATACGGAATCTCGCACTTTGCAAGCTTCTTTGTGAAAATCATGCGGTTTATCATATGTTTCAGAATATTGCTGTAATTTTTCCTGTACTTTGCAAGCTCCGGAAAAAAGTCCTCACGCTTCTCGTCCAGCGCGATTACCTCATGAAAAATCCCCGTCCTGGCAAGCCTGTCCCCCAGATTTTCAAAGTTCGTGGAAATAGCACTCAATGCGATATCTGCCTTTCGGTACGAACTGGTATTCGTTTCTCTTTCCAGCTTCATCTCTTTCAAGACTGCCACATATACATGATAAAATGTGTGGCAGACATACAGTCTGCTTTTTGTCTTCTTTTTCTTCATCTCTGAAAATCAATCCCTCCAGCAATCATTCTGTCCTATATTTCCTGTATCCTTATCTGTTTCTGGTATATGCATACCCTTCCTTCGGCGCAATCAGCGGCGCCGGACTTAATGGGCCTTCCTTTTCCGGTTTCACTGTTCCACGTAACAACCCTTCGCAGAACCGATAAAGCCGGTCCGCCGCTTCCTTGGGATTCCATTCATCTACAATCGTCTGATAAGCGTTTGTACCAAGCTGTCTGCGCAATCTGCTGTCCCTGCACAGTCTCAGCACCTGCTCCCGAAATTCCCTGAAATGTCCGTTTTTATAGACAAGTCCATTCTGCTCATGTTTCAGCAAAAATGGAACCGCCCCGATACCGCTTCCTGCCACGACTGCACATGCACTGTTCATCGATTCATTCAAAACCGCTCCCCAGCCCTCCAGGTAGTTGCTCGTAAACAGGAAGATGTCAGCCTCCTCCATAAATCTGCGCACATTTTGCGGCGGCTGAAATCCGTGAAAAGTGACCCTCTGTTCCAGATGCCAGTCTGCTGCCAGAATTTTCAGCGGTTCTTCGAGTTCCCCGCCGCCCACCATATCAAGGTGAAACGATATATGCTGTCGTTCCAGATATTTTGCCGCCTTAAGGGCATATTCTGGATGCTTCAGTTTCAGAAAACGGCCTGCCCACAAAATCCGCACCTCTGGCTCTCCACTCCGGTCATAATGAAGCTTTCGGAAAAACAGACTGTCAAGATTGTAGGTGTTGACTGCTGGAAAATATCCCCAGATATACTTTTTGTCAGGATACGCATGTACGATATTGAAATCAGACGCCACATAGGCTCCATGACACAGCAGATATACTGGCGCATCTGCATATTGCGTATGGTCCTCATATTTTTTCTTTCGGCCGCGCGGAGAGATTGACTTCCACTGTCCTTCCCGATAAAGGCGCTCGCTGGCACGGATCACAATCTTTCCCGCATTCAGTCTCGGTTTGATATACCGCTCATCCTCAACGCCCCCGAAAATGACCACATCACTGTCCAGAATCAGCCGTGCACAGCGCTCTTCCTCCTCATAGTACCGTCTTAAGTACGGAATCGCAGAAACCTCGTTTCCCCATCCCATCTGTACCCGGTCCTCCTCCATCGGTGAGGTCTGTATAAAGGCAAACTCCGCCCCCAGCTTTTGATACAGCACATCGGACATTGGTATCTGATGATGATTGATATAGTTAGATACAATGGTTAATCTCATGATAAATATCCAGAAGCCTCCTATAATTCGTCTCAGGATCATGCGTTCTGAGCGCATGTGCCCTCGCATTGGAGGAGAGTGACATCGCGAGCTTGTCATCCTCAAAGATACGCAGAATGGAATCCTTCAGCTGCTTCGGCTTATCCTTTGGATACAGAATGCCATCCTTCCCGTCATTGACCAGATTGTGCACACCACCCACATTGGCAGACACTACCGGAACCCCCAGAAGCATTGCCTCCCCGACAGAGTTTGGTGAATTTTCAATCGCAGACGGACATAAAAATACATGTGTTTTTAAATAGCGCGCGCACATTTTGTCCGACTGCAGCCTTCCTACAAATCTGATATGATCCTGAAGCCTTTTTTTCTTGATCTGATTCAGCAAAAACTTCCCATACCCTGACAGCTTGATCTTGTCCTTGATGCTGTCGTGTGCCGTAATGACATCTCCCGCCACATAGACAACCGTCTCCTCAAATTCCTCCACAATCTCAGGCAGAATATCAATGACATAGTGCAGTCCCTTAATCGGATAATTTCCCTGACTCAGGAAGAGGGAATATCGCTCAATCGTATCGATGTTCCAAATGTCATTGTAAAAATCAGACCGCAGTGTTTCATTCATAAAATGGTACCTGGCATTCGGCGCAAGCATCTTTGTCATCTCTCTGTCAAAATCCGTCCTCCCAGTGACATGCCCCACCATCGAGAGCGCCTCTTTCTCATATGTACCACGTCTCATAAACTTTGCCTGCTGGTCAAGCAGTCCATCTTTTTTTAAAATATCGCGAAATGTCTTTTTCTTCTGCACAGAGTAGGGCAAATCTGCCATATACTCCTCAGCGATCGCACTGCAGAGTCCCTGTATTCCGATCAAAGTCCGCTCCGGGCGGTGAAATGCCTTCACGCAGGCAAGCGTATGCGGATATTCTGTCCCAAAAATATGAATGATATCCGGCTCAAAATCCCGTATCACCGCGCCAAGGCTCTCCTCCATACCAGCATCGTAATTTTCGGGGTGAACTGTGTCCTCCCTGAAAATATAATAGTCAATCCCCTGCGCCTTATCTTTTACATACAGCGCAGTATCCTCCTTTACAAACGCCCGGTTTTCTGACTCTGGAAAGCAAAGAGCAAGTGTGATGTCATTTCTCTCCTGATTTGCCATCAATTTGCTGGCAAGTCCAGAGAGCCACCCCTCCTTGACCACAATCTTGTGCCCCAGACTCTTTGCAATAAACGGAAGCATGATATTACACAACCATAGAACCCTCATAAAAACACCTCCATACTGCCCTTATCCCTCAACTTGTAGACCGCTGTCTTAATGCCATTATAAACCACAGACAAATACTTATTATCTGCAGCGGCGCTGCGAAGCGGTGCCAGTGTCAACAGCATAATCAGACGGTACTTGTCCGCCTTCTTCCTTCCCATATAGTGTACTACAATCTCACGGTGCTGGCGCCTGGACCGCTCTTTGTTCTCCCTGGTCTCCGAGTACCCGCCGCCCTCGTAGGATGCAACCACGACAGGCATATAAGAGATCACCGCCTTCCTCTCATAATAGCACCACAGAAAATGCTCATAGTCCGCCCTGACATTGTACGCTGGATTGTACCCTCTCATGTCAAACATTGTCCGATGATAAAAACAGGTCTGGTGGCAGGGTACATTTCTATAGCAGGTGAAATCATTGATTTCAGGTGCTGCATAAATGATTGTTTCCAGTGCCTTATGGTACATATTTCCGTATAGGATATCTGCTTTTCTATTTATCTCCTCCAGCCTGTGTATTTCGCCCGTTACATTCTTTAGCACATATTCGTCGTAAAAGCTGTCTCCAGTATTTAAAAATATAAAATAAGATCCCTTTGCCAGCCCCACCGCCTGATTCATCGCATCATAGATACCCTTATCCGCTTTCACATGCACCTGTATCCGGTCATCCTGACACCTTCTCCCAAGCATCGCTACAGAACCATCTGACGACCCGCCATCTTTTATGATCACCTCAAAATTTTCGTACTGCTGCCCCAGAATACTATCTATGGTGTCATACAACCGCTGCCCTGCATTGAGACAGACCACGATAATGCTGTACATGATATCATGTTCCATGGTTCTGTGATCACCCCCCGCTTTCATAGTTACTGTTCACGCCAATTTTGTTTCCTGAAGGTCTTTTTTATCGTCTGCACGCCAAGTCCTGAATCCATCAATACACATATCGCATTGGCTCAAAAAACCAGCTTTGATAAGGAAGCAGCCGCACACCATCCTGATGTGCATACAGTAAAAATGTTATAAAATACAAGATACACACTACAAACACAATGGCAGCCGCTTTCCTGCGAACCTTTTGTTCCCTGATACTGCGCAATATCAGCGGTATCATGAACAGCTGAGACACCCCGAAATAATAGGAAATCCGCGTCACCACCGGCAAAAAAGAAAAGAAAGTTCCCGTCACCAGCGCCAACAGATTCAATTGGCCATAAAATCGAAGTTCCCGATACCAGCCCTGTGCCTTCCATACATCGCTTGAAAACCTGCCGCTGTCTGCTTCTTTCGCAGGTGCATGTACATAGAGAAACCAGAGATAAAAGGCAAGCACCGCCAAGACCCGCAGCACGCTAAACCAACTGACGCCTCCCTCAAGAAATACGGTATTCCTGTAAGACGGATACAGCACCAGCGCAAGCTTTAACACCAGACTCTTCCCCACATAACAGGCTGCACTCACCGCCAGCCCTGCCACAATCTGCCACCGCTTCCACGCAAAGGTGGCCATCCAATACACAGGCAAAACCAGCAAGACCGATTTGTGAAATAATGCCGCAATCAGAATCCAGAACACAAACTTAAGATAATCGTTCTCCAGCACATACTTCATGGAAAAGAGTGCTATCGAAAGTGCAAAATAATACCTCACTGTATTAAAGGTCTGAAAATATACCCCCAGCGTCATAAACAGAAAAAAAGTCTGCGAAAAATCTGCACTCTGCCTTGCAAATGCTTTCAGGAAAAATAGTAACGTGGCAAAAGCAAACACTGCAAACAAAAGTTCATAGTACTCTCCCCCGGCAAGCCCGTACAGGAATCTCACCAGCCAGTTAAATCCCACTTCTGTCACAACATATCCGCCCACAAACGCCTCATGGGCCGTCTCTGTATACTGACCGTAATCGTTGCCAATATCAAAACGAAGCGCCATTATCAGAAAAAGAATACAAAAAATCCCTGTGATCAGCAATCGGTTCTGAACACTCTTCCTGGTTCTCTGCCCACAAATCCACACTGGTTCACCAGTCTGATAAGGCTGAATCTGATACGCCATCGCACAAGTCACTGCCGCCACGATCAAATAAAATATAATCGAAACGATTCTGTTCAACGCACCGCATGCCTCCTCGTCATAATCCCTCTACCGATTGGATTCCCTTTTTCATCAGTGCCAGCGCATTCTTCTTTGGAATTGTCACACACATCACTTTTCCATGTGCCAAAATAAAGCGCACTGCCATCAGATACGCCATCCCACCATACAAAAAGTGGTACAACACACCTCTGTCAATAAAAAAACGATCGGTGTACCCTTGAAACCATGTGGACTCCCGTTCCTGTTCTGCACCGATCTCAACCGGCACCGCATAGACTACAAGACCATATTTCAAACAATCCTTCAAAAACAGGCTGTCCTCCCCATTGCTATACTTCGCCCCTCCTCCAAACAAAAGTGAAAAAGTAATATGTGCTGCATGAATTTTCTCCCGCCGCACCGCAAAGGAGTATGTTGGATAACGCCCGGCATTCCATATATGGACTCTGTGATATTCCTTTATATAGTAGGTCGCCCGCGCCTCTCCCACGCGCAGATTAAACAGTAAAAAATCCGCTTCCGGATGCTCCTCAAAGGCATCGAGAACCTTCTTCTCATAGCCTTTGTCGTATATGATGTCCTCATCAGCAAACAGGATAATATCACTCTCCGCACGCATCAGCGCATTGTTCCTGCTGAGTCCGACACCCTTTTCCCGGAACTCATAACACTGTATTCGCCTGCCATTGTGTGTGTACTCCTCATATCCAAAGTGATCTGTCTGATTGACAATGATCGCATCGCTTTCCAGATGCATACGCTCCGCCATTGTCGATACATCCTGATTCACAGCTGACACTAATACCTGCAGCTTCATCCCGCTGTCACATCCTTCCTGCCCCAAAATAGTACTCACGCTCACGATCTATCAATATTTTTACCGATACGCTGCTGCGCATAATAAACCATAGACCAGATTCTGTCTGCCTGCGTAAGAACAGCCGCCACAACTCTGCCGCCATGCAGCTGTACAAAATCTATTTCATCCGTTATTTTTTCTCTATATGGCCGCCCAAACGGAATGACTGCCATAACCGCACTGTCTCCGCCAGTATCTTTCGCCTCTTTTTCCGCGTCATAAAGGCCAAAACGGGAACAGTCCACCAGCCCCCTGTCGCTGATATCCCGCAAAAACGCTGCCGCCTCCTGTCCACCGTCAGCATCCATCAGCAATATCTTTGTATAGTTCTCTGCCAGGAGCTTTAGACCTTCACAAAGCATGTCTGTCTGCCTTTTTTCAAGCGGATTATCCTTGTCCGTATGGTGTTTCTTCCGAAAAGTCATCCCATACACAGGAAGCCCCAGCCGCACTGTGATATCCCTTTTCGTATAAAATACAGATCCCATGCAAAAACAAAAAGCTGTCACAAATCCACCGATGCCTGCGGCGATAACAGCTCCCAAAAATGCAGCACGCCACGCAAATAATGGTATCTCTTCCTGCACAATCTCCAAATCTTTTATCTGATAGATGGAGGCAAACTCCTCCATCACTGCACCAAACTCCTCCAAAGCAGTCCTAAGGGCATTCTTAATCTCCTCAACCTGTTTCGCATCCTGTCCCTTGACTGTAATAGTCAGATAGCGGACATCCGAGAAAATATCAGCCCGTATCATTTCTCTGACCTGACTCCGGTCATACCCATTCCCCAATATCTCCATTGCTCTTCCAAGTATCCCATTGATACCGAGCACATCGTTCCATGTATAGGCATTATAATAATTTTTTGCCTCATATTGTCCCTCGGCGAATTGAATATAGTACTCGGTCTCAGACACATAACAGATATCCTGCATTTTTACCAGAACAATCAGCAGATAAAGGCCGCTGCCCACAACGGCACCAGCCACCGCCAAGATAAGTAGTCTGGGCAGTTTTGTCACGAAAGCTGCAAACAATGCCCTGCTGTCAACTCCCTGCTGCATCAATCCATTTCCCTCCATCAATCCTTTTTCATCGCAGTTGTCTGATCCTGTTCCACTCCCTCTGTACTCTCCGCCTGAAACAAGATTTTCAGTGTCAGAAGCATCAGCTTTAAATCCAGCCACACACTATAATTCTCAATGTAAAACAAGTCCAGCTTGAGCTTGTCATACGGTGTCGTATTGTATTTCCCATACACCTGCGCGTAGCCGGCCAGTCCCGCCTTCACCTTTGTCCGAAAGGTAAATTCCGGCATATCCTCCTGATACTGTCTGATAATCTCCGGCCGCTCAGGCCGCGGTCCGATAAAAGACATCTCACCGTTCAATATATTAAAGAGCTGCGGAAGCTCATCAATCCGCACTTTTCTGATCAACCTGCCAACCGGTGTGATGCGGTCGTCGTTCTTAGCTGCCAGCCTTGCCACGCCATCCTTCTCAGCGTCCGGCCGCATGCTCCGAAATTTCAGGATTTTAAATTCTCTCATATCGCGCGTACACCTGACCTGCTTATACAGGATCGGTCCGCCATCATACAGCTTAATCGCAACCGCCGTCACCAGCATAAACGGCGATGCCGCAACCATCAGAAGCAGCGCGCAGACAATATCGATCATACGTTTTACAACGCGCTGCTCGATTGTCATCGCATACTCCCGCGTGAGCAGAATCGGCGTGTCAAAGAGATGAAGCTGATCAGACCCCTTTATCATAATATCCGGAATCTTTGGCATCATATATACCCGAATACTCCTGCTGTAACAAAATTTCAGAAGCTTATTGCGAATCGCAGTATCCATATCCCACAGCACAACACCATCATAGCAGGTCACAATCTCCTGCTTCAACGCCTCAAGTCCATCGCTTTCGTCGGCGCACTTTATAATCTTGTACTTATCTCTGCGTGTCTCGAACTTTTTCAGAATATCTTCGGTCGGCCGCCCGCCGCTGATAAACAGAAGCTTCTTGGGCGGAAAAAAGCGCTGGTAAAGCTTGTGGCTTACTAAAGTCCACACCGCCGACACCACAATCTGCCCCAGCATCATCAGCAAAAGAGGATATGCCGTGACAAGCCCCAGCGACAGCAGCGATATCTGAAAATAGGATACTACATTGGTGCACAACAGTGAGATCACCTGCGAGAAAAACACATCCATCGGCTTCAGGTAGCCCACTTTCAAACCGCCATAGGTTGCCGTAAAAAATAACAACAGTATGAAGTAAACAGCTGCCAAAAGCCAAAATCCCTTTCTGTGAAAGCTTCGCCACATGCCGCTCTGCATAATGCCATTGTATACTTTATACCAGACATAAATATACAAAATGGTCTGGAAAACAAGTCCGATCAATGACATTTGTAATATAATTGTCCTTTTCGCCGCTTCTATCCGTCCCACTGTCCAGCCTCCAAACTAAATCCGCCGTAAAACTGCCCTGAATGCCCAAAAGCACATACAGTACATACTTCTTATGACAGGCAGTTGTTCCTGCCTGCGGTACAAATTCCATATCCGCCTGACTGCAATCAGTTTATTTGACGACAATGTATCTGCACTTCTTCTATATTTAACCAGATTTTCATTGATACCATATCCTGTCCCATACTTTTTCAGAAGCTGCCACCACGTCGCGGTATCCTCGCTTGCAATATCTGGCATATAGAGATCTGCATCTGCTATTTTATTCCTGTCTATCATCACCGTCGATGTAAAAATTGTCGTATTTTTCAATGCCTGCTGGTACGTAATGCGCTCTGGCACCTGCACCACTCTCCCAAGTCCAGCGCCGGACGCATCCGCAAACTCATATCCCATAAAGATAAATCCGGCATCGGGATCTTTCGCCTGCTGCACTTTTTTGATATACTCCAACTCGATCTTTAGCTTATCCGGCATCCAGATATCATCTGCGTCCAGGAAACAGAGATACTGTCCAGATGCCTCCAAAACACCGCGGTTCCTTGCCCTCGCCGCACCGCCGTTCTCGTCCTGCACAATCAGTCTGATGCGCTGATCCTCCCTGCTCTTCTGACTGATGATCTCCCTGCTCGTGTCTGTTGAGCAGTCGTCTATCAGCAAAAGCTCCCATTTCTCATAGGTCTGTCTCTGCACATAGCCTATCGTCTCTGCAAGAAACCGCCCCGCATTATACACTGGCACAACGATGCTTACAAGTCCGGGATTCCTGTCTATCATACTATATCTCTTCCTTAATCAGATATTTCGGTCTGTCCTTCACTTCCATGTACATCTTGCTCATGTACTGACCCATGATGCCAAGACACAGCAGCTGCACACCGCCAATCAGGGAAATGATACACATCATGGAGGGCCAGCCTGCCACCGGATCTCCATAAATCAGCGCCCTGACAAATATAAAAATCATAAACACAAAGGCCACAAAACAAAACAGAATACCAAACACTGACGCAATTGACAACGGCGCTGTCGAAAATGCCATAATCCCATCAAGAGAATACAGGAAAAGTTTCCAAAAGGACCACTTGGTTTCGCCTGCTACCCGCTTCACGTTCTCGTATTCAATCCACTTGGTCTGATAGCCAACCCATCCAAAAATTCCCTTGGAGAAACGGTTGTACTCCTTCATCGCCAGAATCGCATCTGTCACCTGTCTCGTCATAAGCCGATAGTCCCTTGCACCATCCACAATCTCCGTCTTTGAGATTTTTCGCATCAGCCCATAAAACCGTCTGGCAAAAAATGAGCGAATGGGCGGTTCGCCCTTTCTGTCTACACGTCTGGTTGCTACTGAATCATACCCCTGTTCAATGTAGCCATACATCTCTGGCAAAATTGCTGGCGGATCCTGCAGATCCGCATCCATCAGTACCGTAAAATCTCCGGCTGCCTTCTCAAGTCCCGCAATAATGGCAGCCTCCTTGCCGAAATTTCTGGAAAAGGACACAAGATGCACTCGCTCATCTTTTTCCCGAAGTGCCTTTACAGCTGCTACTGTGCCGTCCCTTGAACCGTCATCCACAAATATGAACTCAAACTCCACATCTTTCTCATGAAAAAATGTTTCCTGCTTCACCGTCTCTGTATAGAAATGCGGCACACTTTCCTCTTCATTGTAGCAGGGTACTATAATGCTCAAAATCTTTGTATATGCCTTCAACTGCCTTTTCCTCCAATTAATTTCCACTTCTGAAAAATCCGACAATCTTTCCTATAACCTCTGTATTGGTAGGTCTTATCGTTCCGTCGCCATAGATTTCTTGAAAAAACATTTTCAATGTATCTTGCTCTCCCCTATTCCATGCAGTCTCTATCGTATTTCGTATCGCACGTTCCACCTGTTTGTCTGTCGTATGAAAACGTTTTGCCACTTCGGGATACAAGCGCTTCGTGACCGAGGCCAAGACCTCAGGCTCCTGATATGCTATCCATACTGCCTCTCGCAGATAACGATAGCCCTTCTGCCTTGCCTGAAATCCGCATTTAACCATATGGTATGTAGTTCGCTTATAGATATTTACCCTCGAACATTCACCATCCATATTTACTTTATCACACCCTAATTCAACTGTACAGCACTGCGCAGACAACAGTGACTTTCACACCTGTTCTTTGCGCCAATGCCGCGTTGTCATCAGTCAACCATATCGCTGCTCCCTATTTTCTTTATAGTCTGGCTTTCTCCACGTTCTCCCTAAACCAATCGTAGGCAAGCTGTACCCCTTCCTCAAGCTCTACTTTGTGTGTCCATCCAAGGTTATGGAGCTTTGTCACATCTGTAAGCTTTCGCGGTGTGCCATCCGGCATATGCTGATTCCATACAATTTCCCCCTGGTAACCGACCACACGCCGGACAATCTCCGCCAGCTCCCTGATTGTCACTTCCTTGCCAGTGCCAATGTTGACATGCTGCTCTCCATCATAATTCTCCAGCAGAAATACACAGGCATCCGCCATGTCATCCACATACAAAAACTCACGCAGTGGTGTTCCTGTCCCCCACAGTTCCACGCTGGATGCATTGTCCCTCTTTGCATCGTGAAATTTCCGGATCATCGCAGGCATCACATGAGAACCTGATAAATCATAGTTGTCATAGGGGCCGTAGAGATTCGTCGGCATACAGCTGATAAAATCATCGCCGTACTGCCTCTTATAAAATTTGCACATCTCCAAACCGGAAATCTTCGCAATCGCATACGCCTCGTTCGTCTCCTCCAAGGGACCTGTGAGCAGTGCATCCTCAGAAATCGGCTGTGGCGCCATCCTCGGATAAATACACGTACTTCCCAGAAATAGAAGTTTTTTGACATGAAATTCATGACTGCACTGAATCACATTGCACTGAATCTGCATATTCTCATAGACAAACTCTGCCGGCGCTGTATTGTTGGCATTGATTCCACCGACCTTTGCCGCTGCAAGGACTACCACATCGGGTCGCTCCGCCTCAAAAAAATCCCTCACCGCCTGCTGACTCGTAAGATCAAGTTCCTTGTGTGTCCTGCCAATCACATTGGTATACCCCTTTGTCTCAAGGTTTCTCACAATAGCAGACCCCACCAGTCCCCGATGCCCTGCTACATATATCTTATCAGAC
>CAMWXA010000088.1 GCA_947178035.1 uncultured Lachnospiraceae bacterium
TCCCACAAATTGTGACGCACATCTGGCAGAAAGCATTTTTCAAACACGCTCTAGTATAATAATGATATAGCCACAAGAGCTATGGTTAATAAGTTACAAAGTCAAATCAAATTGATAGCTGAAGGGGAATATTCCTTCCACCATCAGATGCTGTCAATAAAAATATTTATCATGTCTGAGGTTTCCTTAATGCACCAGACAAAATATAAAGGTATAATCATTGAAGGCAGGATCATTGACGTTTCCTCCTTGGGAACCAGCGGCCTTCCGCTGGCTATACCTCTTAGAAAGTCTGTCAGTCCATTCGGTGGTGATTTATGTTTTGGCTGGTTGGGAAGCCCCAGGCTATACCTGTATAAGCCGCTAAGTTGTGTATCCACCTTTTGGAAATGGATGCCTGCCGGAAAGGACAAATATCATGCAATACCAAAAAGTACTTCACATGCTTAGCTGCATACCTTATCTCTCAGTCGGGCTTGATGTCGGCGCAGACTTCACATGGATGTCCATCATGCTCCCCAATGGCACGCTTACTGTTTCAGCAGTGCGCGGATAAAGTCAGTTTTCAATGTCTTCTCGAATGTAATGGCTGTCTTCCATGTGCATATCATACATATATATACACAGACACAGGATAATCCCTGCAGAAGGATAAACACTGCAATAATAGCAGGAATCCGGGATAACATATTTTCCGCAAGACTGTCAAACAGCTCTTTCTGCATCACTGGAATATACGCTGCAAAAATGGTACATAAAATGTCAAATAAAATATCGACAAGAATGTATTTTATAACGTGTCTAATATATTTTTTCATACCTCTTTCCTCTTAATTTCTTCATTTTCTGTATTGTCATATACATACTAACCACCTCCTCTCTATTTTTTTGTGCTGCTTTCTGAACCTGTATAACAAATCCCTGGCAGCACTTTCATTATACAGGAATTAAATGAAGAATGCCACATTTACTTTCCGCCAGGTACTGTCTTTGGATGTGGATAATCAGGCAAAATCTGGTCTGTGACCCTATGAAATTATGCGTAACATGCTCTAGTGCTCCATCCAGACAGAAATTAGAGTTGTGAGCTGCATGGTTCGTGCCAGTGCTAGGCAAAATTTCGACGGCGATGCGGTGGCATCGTCTAGAAATTTTAACGACGCAATGGTGCGAAACAGGCGGTTCACGAATCTAATTTCTGGCCGGATGGAGTACTAGGTGCAGCATTTGAAATATAAGTCTGCTTGTGGTATGATTTTTATATCACAAATTATTCGAATAGGGATTTGAGAAACGGTTTAACTGCGGCGGCAGTACAGTGAAGACGCCCGATGGGAGTGACTATCTGTAATCAATTTTGTGCTGGATGATTAGGACTGACCTTAAAAACGAGCAGAATTTGATTGCAGCAGAGCAGTAGAAAATACAAGGAAAATGGAGGAGATGAAGGCTTGTGAACAGGATCGGAACGAAAACCATAGAGACAAAACGATGTATTTTAAGAAGAGTCTGCGCGGATGACTATGAGATGATGTATGAAAACTGGGCAAAATGGGAATCGGTGTGCAGATATTTTCCGTTTAATCCAATTGAAGACATCGCATTATATCAACAGAAAGTACAGACATGGTCTGACAATTATGCGTCTGACATTTATTTTCACTGGGTAATTGAGTGGAAGGAGCAGAAAGAACTGATTGGGACTATCAACTTGGGAAATGTCGAAGAATCCTGTCAGATGTCCGATACATGTTATATGCTTTCGCCCCAATACTGGGGAAGGGGAATCATGACGGAGGTGCTTCATGCCGTATTGGACTACGCATTCAATGAAATAGGGCTCAACCGGGTTCAGGCTGAGGTGTTTGCAGGAAATGCGGCTTCGGAACAGGTCCTGATAAAATGCGGCATGCAGTATGAAGGAACGGCCAGACAGAAGTATTATAAAAACGGCACTTTTATCGATACCGCCCAATATGCAGTTCTCAGGCAGGATTTCGGGAAATGAATACTGATAAAACAGCGTAAAGGCGCATGGAACAGTAAACTGTAAACCATGCGCCGTTTGGTGTTTAAAAGGAAGAACATGTGCAATTGGCTGTAGCCAGAAACGATAGCGGCAAATTTGAAGGCGGGGCAGGAAGTCTGTGGGAGTTTGAACAGGCACTCCTTTTTCGTATTATTTTGTATATTTTTCAAAAAACGGATAAATGACAATGCAAAGTCCCATTGGCAGACCAAACAGTACCCCGCCAATTAAAATGCCTGCAATCAGATGCAGGGCAGAGAACATATCTGACGAAAAGAAACATATAAATCCAGTGATGGAGTTGGCAAGAAAAAGTATCCCTGTGATAAGGCCTGGGGATATTTTTTTGTCCTTGATCGTGTAGAAAAAGTGGTCCCCAAAATTGATGATACCCCATACAAGAATCCCTACGCCAAAGCAGATGAAATGTTCACTGACGAAAAACAGAAAAGCGGAGATTAAAAGCATTGGATAATAGAGAAACAAATTGTTTGACATCCAGTGCCCATGTGTCATGTGATATGGAAGCCATTTGTGCTCGTACATCCACCGCGGAAAATCACCGACAGCCTCCTCGAACAGATGAAATGGCAGGTAAATAATCAGGTTTAAGATGATGAAGGTTTGTATATTCATTGTTTAGTTCTCCTTGTTAGATGATTGATGATCAGATAATTGCTGCTCAAAATCTTTCTCCCAGGTCTCCAGTGCATCTAAAAGCATAGACTGCTGTTCTAAGATGGCTTGTCCTAAAAAGGATCTGTCATTTGGCATTGACAATTGTTCTGAAATCTGCGTTTTCGTATTCTCAATACTATTTTTAATGTTCGCGATGCATTCCTTTGCTGAGAAATCGTCGAGTAGTGCCAGATTGACAATAACTGCATTAAAATCCAGAAATACTCTTGTTTCCGTCAGTGAAAATCTGGTCATTAAGTCTGAAAATTCTTTTTTCCCGGACGGAGTGAGCGTGTAAATCGTTTTTTCAGGCATCTTACCACTCTTCGTTGTCTCGCTGGTCACGTATCCTTTTTTTTCATAGAGCGCGACTTTTTTATATACAGTAAAAGAACCAATTTTTATCCAGCGGGACAGATTGCGGGCTTCAATCTGTTTTTGCAGATCGTATGCGCTTTTGGGACTCTGGCAGAGAGAGCCTAGAATAATTAAATCGATTGTGGACATTGTCTTGTTTCCTTTCCAATGTATTATATATTACTGTATTATACAATAATATGAAAAATAGTCAATACCAATTTCATTTTTTAGATTTGTCATTATTATGTGTAACACAATTCAATGACACAAATTAAAATTAAACCAACAAAAAGTAAAATATATTTGACATATAGTTTATTATATGATAATCTATACTCGGAGGTGAACAGATGGCAAGAAATATAGCGATTAAAGTGGCGCGTGCAGAGAAGGACATGACGCAGAAAGCCCTCGCGGAAGCTGTTGGCATATCAAGGCAGACGATGAATGCCATTGAGCAGGGGGAATATAATCCGACGATCCGATTATGCCGGTCAATTTGCCGTGTACTTGGAAAAAGTCTGGATGATTTATTTTGGGAGGATGAATAGAACAAAGAAATGGAGGATGACCATGAAAAAAAGTAAGAACGGACTGGACGAAATGCAGGAACAGAAACTGCTGAAAATTGAACATAATGGCTGCTGGCTGGCTTTTTGGGGGCTGCTGCTGGTGACGTTTGTACAGATCATTTTTTATGGGGAAGAGAGGGCGGATTTATTTCTGGGGGAATGGATTGTCTTTATGTGTCTTGCAGTATATATGGGGGCAGCGTGTATCAGGAACGGAATATGGGACAGGAAAATGAAGCCCTCCCTGAAGATGAATTTATGTACAAGTGCAGTCGCAGGCTGCCTGGGAGGCACGATAAGGTTTCTTGCTGCCTGTCACAGGGGCGATAATGTGCAGAGGGCTTTAAAGATAGGTGGAATTGTCTTTGGAAATATATTTGTCATCTGTTTTCTCTGCATGTCTCTAGTGCTTTGGATATACTGGAAGAGGGTGGAACGGCTTGAGACGGATGAGGAAGAACAGACGGACATGCGGGAAAAATAGAGCTTACAGAATATGGGAGGGCAGATAAAGTGATTACAGCAAGTCATTTGGTAAAGACGTTTACCAAAAATGAGAAGAAAAACAAGAAAAGAGAGATCAATGCCGTGGATGACATATCGCTGACGGTGGACGCGGGGGAAATCGTAGGGATTCTCGGGCCGAACGGCGCAGGAAAAACGACTTTGCTGCGCATGATGTCCAGGCTGATGAAACCGACCAGTGGTACAGTCACTGTACAGATTGGTCAGACGACAATCTCGGACGACGTGGAAGTAAAAAAGAACATCGGTTATCTCTCAAACAATACCAAACTGTACGGAAGGCTTTCTTCCAGGGAGCTGCTGCAGATGCTGGGCGTGCTTTATGGAATATCAGAAAATGACACAAAGGAACGAATCGGGATCATCAGCGGGCTCCTTTCCATGGATTCTTTTCTGGATAACCGGATCGAAAAGTTATCTACGGGACAGACGCAGCGCGCTTCGATTGCCAGGTGTCTGGTGCACGATCCGCAGGTCTATATTTTTGACGAGCCGACGCTGGGGCTTGATATTATCAGCAGCGCGGCAATTGTTGAATTTATGAAGGGAGAGCGGGAGCGGGGAAAAACGGTTCTCTACTCCACGCATTACATGGAAGAGGCGGAGTATCTCTGCGACAGGATTGTGATGATTCATCAGGGCAGAATCATTCGGGAGGGAACTCCTGCGGATTTGAAGGCGCAGATGGGGAAAGGGAGTCTGAGGGACGTTTTTGCGGAGCTGATACACATGGAGGGAATGCCGGATGAACACTAAAATTATAAAGACGCTGTTCAAAAAAGAAATGTTGGATGTTTTTCGGGACAAGAAAACGGTCATAATGATGCTGGTGGTTCCGGTACTGCTATATCCGCTCATTTTTGTGGGAGTCATGCAGGTGATGGCTTTTATCAATTCCAGCATGGAGGAACAAAATTACCGGATTGCCGTGGAGACAGAGGACGGAGGAGCCTTTTGCGGCCAGCTGGCACAGGCGGGTGAACGTGAGACAGCGGAGGATGGGACCGCATATCAGATCACAGTGGTTGACGCGGGAAGTATCGGGGGCGCGGGCGGCGAGAAGGCTTGGGAGGAAGCGCTGGAAAATGAGGAGATTGATGCCTACGTCGCCACTTATGATTTGGATGGAAGGATGCAGTATGATGTATACTATCTTTCCTCCGTGACAAATTCTTCCTATGCGGCAGACCTGGTGATGGATATGCTGGAGGATTTCCGGGAGGAACTGACCAGAAAACGGATCGCGGAAGAAGGACTGGAGGCGCAGGAGATTCTGGAGCCCATTTGTTATGAAAGGAAAAATACTGCCAGCAGTGAGCAGTCGTTGGGGAGCATCATCGGTTCGGTTCTTCCCTTTATGCTGGTGGTCAGCCTGCTGATGGGAACCATGTATCCGGCGATTGATACGACTGCCGGAGAGCGGGAAAGAGGAACGCTCGAGACACTTCTGACACTTCCTGTCACAAACCGGGATCTGATTATGGCGAAGTTTCTGACCGTGGCAGTGATCGGTATGGTTTCGGCACTTCTGAACATGCTGTCGATGGGCGGCATCGCCGTCTACATGTATCAGATTATGGATTTGCAGACGGAAATGGCGGATATTGATATGGTGAAATTTATTCCGGCGATTTTGGTATGCATACTGGCGGTGTTCGCGTTTTCCTTGTTCATCAGTGCGGTAACGATGTGTGTCACTTCATTTGCGAAAAGTTATAAGGAGGCAAACAATTACATTACGCCGCTCATGCTGGTGGTGATGTTCACAGGCTATATCGGATTTATACCGAATCTGGAGCTGACACAGGGAATCGCGATGATGCCTGTGGCAAATATCTGCCTGCTGGTCAAAAATATGATGGTGTTCAAGATTGATTACGGGATGATTGCAGTCGTGCTGGCCAGCAATGTGGCGTATGCGATTCTGGCGGTTCTGTTTTTGAGCAGGATATATGACAGTGAGTCCATCCTGTTCTCGGACGGAAAGGGCGGCCTGCAGATCTTCGAAAGGCGGGAGAATATGACCAGGGGCGGGGTGCCTGCGGTGGCCGATGCAATGTTTGTGATGGCAGTTACGTTGCTGCTCCTGCTCTATGCGGGGAGCATTCTGCAGTTGAAGTACGGGCTGGCGGGAGTGTTTGCGACACAGATGTTTATTCTGGCAGTACCACTGTTTCTGGTGGTTTACACCAAGAGGGACATGCGGCAGACTTATGGATTTGCCAGGGCAAAAGTGCAGGAATATGTGGGCAGCGCATTTTTAAGTGCGGGATTGTTTTTTGTCAATCTGGTGATTGCGGCCGGATTTATGCAGTTGTTTCCGCAAAGTGCCGAAAATGTAGAAACGGCTTTCTCGGAGATTATGGGGGACAATATGGCAGCAGTGCTTTTTGTGATAGCGCTCACTCCGGCAGTCTGCGAGGAATTGCTGTTCCGTGGTCTGGTGTTTCACGCTGTAAAGGCAAAGCACCGCGTTGCCACGGCATGCATCGTCACAGCGGCGCTCTTTGGCTGTTTCCATCTGAGTCTGGTGAAATTCGTGCCCACCGGACTGCTGGGACTGATTCTGTGTCTTGTGGTCTGGCGGACAGGCAGCATTTACCCGGCGATGCTGATGCATTGTATCAATAATGCGCTCAGTGTGGTGATCAGTTACTGTCCGGAGCAGATTGGGAAAGTGTTCCCGGTACTGTACAAAAGTTCGTTTTCACTTGCAGACGGTCTGTTTTTGTTCGGTGTTGGAGCTGTGCTGGCAGCAATCGGGGCAGTGATATTGTGGAGAGGGCGAAAGGGCTAAAGTAAGCCATAGAGCGCTTAAAAAGCAAGATTGCTATTGTTATGATTATGATTCTTCTGATTGAAGGTTCCGTTTTTTCCTTCCCATTGTAATAATATCATACAAATTCCATGAATTCAAGACTGTTTCTGTGGGCTGGTATATGCTAAACTAACCAGGTGCTCCATCCAGACAGGAATTTAAGCTGTGGACTGCATGGAGCATCAATAGTGTTGCAGTGAAAAATTTTCTTTTGTTTAAGGGAGGTCGCAGGTATTATGGGAAATCATCAGACAGAGCGGGCGTACGAGGAAGAAAGGTTAAAACAGACGATATCTTTAGCCGGGGAACAGTTAAAGCAGGCAAAAGAAGCAGCAGAAAGAAAGAAGTCGGAAATTATTGAAGCCAAAAAAGAAGTGCGCGAAAATGCATCACACGGCTTTACAAGCCTGTGGACTTCGGACGGTTTTGAGGCACTTGCGGAATTAAGTCAATATATCAACCCTGTTACCGACAAAATGATCGATTACGAGGAAGAAGAGCATAAGATACTTTTGCTGGAAAACATGATAAAATCACCCTATTTTGCCCGGATTGATTTCAAATTTGATGACGAGGACGAAGTGGAAGAAATCTATATCGGGCGTTCCTCGCTGCGGAAAAACAGTTACCACGAGATGTATGTTTACGATTGGAGATCACCGGTTGCCAGTATTTTTTATCGCTTTATGAAAGGAGAGGCGTATTACGACGCGCCGTGCGGGCGGATAACAGGTGAACTCAGCTTAAAACGCCAGTATGAGATAAACAATGGAACGCTGGAATACTTTTTTGATGCAGACGTGCAGATTGTTGACGAATTTTTAAGACAACTGTTATCACAGAATACCACCGCCAAAATGAAAGCGATTGTCGAGACAATACAACAGGAACAGGATGTTGTGATCAGGGATATGGAAAGTGACCTGCTGATGGTGCAGGGAGTCGCCGGAAGCGGTAAAACATCCATCGCACTTCACCGGGCTGCGTATCTGATGTATCAGGGACTGCAGACAAAGCTCTCTGCGAATAATATTATGATCATCTCCCCCAATTCAATATTTGAACAGTACATTTCCAATGTATTGCCCGAATTGGGAGAAGATAATGTTGTCTCCGTCGTATTTGAAGATATCCTGAACGCAATATTGAAAGACAGGAAAATTCAGCCGCGGAATGACTTCCTGGAAAATTTATTAGCCGATTCACAACACACAGAATTGATTAAAAACAGTATTGAATTTAAAACGTCAAAAACTTTTTTAGCAGTATTAGATCAGTTTCTCTGCGATATACCAGATCAATGGATCGAATTTGACGATGTATATTATGAGGGGAAATGTGTTGTAAGGAAGCAGGCGCTGAAGGACAAAATCTTAGGACGGACAGAAACGCCGTTAGGCATAAAGCTGGAACAATTAGAAGACTATGTTCTGGAACTCATATTTGGGGCTGGAAAGGGGCGCGGACAGAAAGAGGAAAGGCTTATCGTAAAACAGGAAATACAAAAATTTACAAAAATCGATATTGTGGAACTGTATAAGATATTGTTTAGCAAAGAAGCGTATTTTTACAGCCTGCTGCAAGATAATGAGCCGTCAGAACGCATCAAGCGGATATGGGAATATACAGGAAAAAATCTGGAAACAGGCATCCTGCACTATGATGACGCAATAGCAGCAGCCTATCTGTACCTGAAAATATATGGGACGAACGCGTATAAAAATATCAGGCAGGTAGTCATCGACGAAGCGCAGGACTATTATCCGCTCCAGTATGAACTGTTCAGCCTGCTGTTTTCAAACGCGAAATTTACAATTTTGGGTGATATAAACCAGACCCTTGCAAAAAGCGAGGATATATCTTTTTATGAACAAATTCAGAATATTCTGCACAAGAAAAAATCTTCGCTCATTATGTTAGACAAAAGTTTCCGCTGTACAAATGAAATATTAACTTTCGGTTTAAAGTTCATTGAACACCGCTCAGAGATCAAAAGTTTTAACCGGCAGGGAGACAGCCCTGAAGTATTTGCAGCTGACAACTCCGGGATTCTTATTGATAATATTGTCACAGAAGTAAAACAGTGCCAGGAAAGAGGGCTGCAGTCAATCGCTCTAATTTGCAAAACTGAGCAGAATGCAGTCCGCTTATTTAATAAATTAAAACACAGGCTGGAGGTACAGCTGATTCGGAGCGGGAGCGAATCAGACTTACAGGGCGTATTTATAATACCGGTATATATGTCAAAGGGACTGGAATTTGACGCCGTCTTAATTTGTGATGCGGACAGTCAGAACTACCGTGGTGCGGATGGCAAAAATCTTTTGTATGTCGCCTGTACCAGAGCGCTCCACAGACTCAGCTTATTTGGCGAAAAAGAGGTCAGCCCGTTGGTATCGCAAGATTAGGCTTATAGTGCCAAACTCATGCAGCGCCGGGCTGCCCGGGCGCACCGGCTTGTCCGGGTATTTGCGCTTCAATGCCTGGATTCCGGTCATATGGCGCAAATATCGCGCAAAGTGGTGAACACGACGCATACGCGCCATTATGCAGATGGCGGAAAGATTTTTCAAACACTCGCTAAATTTTCCGGCTTCTTTACAGAAAGATATATTTGCAGATAAACAGTACCGCCAACACATACATGAGTGGTGTAACCTTCTTAGCCTTGCCGCAGCATACATTTACTGCCACATAAGAAATGACTCCAATTGCGATGCCTTCTGATATGCTGTATGCAAGTGGCATCGCGAGCATACACAAATATGCGGGAATCGCCTCTGACAAATCGTCAAAATCAACCTTTATAATGGAAGATACCATCAAAAATCCTACAAAAATCAATGCCGGAGCTGTTGCAAAACCCGGTATTGCCGTAAAAATCGGCGCAAAGAATATCGCAATAAGAAACAAAAATCCTGTCACTATCGATGCAAGTCCTGTCCTTGCGCCTGCACCTACACCTGCGGAACTCTCCACAAAAGTTGTTGTCGTGGAAGTACCAAGCACTGCACCTGCCGAAGTAGCGATTGCATCTGCCAAAAGAGCCTGCTTAATGTTGGGAAGCTTCTCATTCTTGTCAAGCATGTCTGCTTTCGTAGCAACACCTACGAGCGTTCCAATGGTGTCAAACATGTCCACAAATAAGAAAGCCAGGAGCACAACGACAAAATTTGTGATGCTTACATTCGAAAAATCCCCCACAAAACACTGTCCAAATGTCTTTGACAATGCCGTAAAATCAGTTATGGCAAAGGCCGGATACAGCGAATAAAAACCATTTTCTACATCCACTGTATAAATGCCCACTGCCTGACAAATCATTCCGAGAATCCATGTGGCAATAATTCCGATTAGAATAGATCCTTTTACGTTTAATGTGTAAAGCACTGCGGTCAGCAGTGTTCCGATAATTGCGAGCAATGCACAGATTCCAAGAGTGTGGAACTCCGATGCAAAGCTGACATATGTCGTGAGTGTGGAATCACTGTTTACGATCACATGTGCACCCTGTAAACCTACAAATGCAATAAACAAACCAATTCCTGCACTGACACCCTTTTTCAGCCCGCTCGGAATCGCGTTAAAGATTGCTTCCCTGACATTTGTGAGCGACAGAATGATAAATATAATCCCCTCAACAAATACTGCCAGGAGTGCCACACGCCAGTCATAGCCGTAAGCGCCGCATACTGTAAATGCAAAATATGCATTCAAACCCATTCCCGGTGCAAGCGCAAATGGATAATTGGCCATCAACGCCATCGCCGCAGTGCCGACAAAGGATGCCAGGCAAGTTGCCATCAAGACTGCCGTCGCATCCATTCCAGCAGCGGAAAGCATAGACGGATTGACCGCAAGAATATACGCCATCGTCATAAATGTTGTGATACCACCGATAACTTCTGTTTTAATGTCAGTGTTGTTTTCCTTCAGTTTAAATAATTTTTCAATCATTTTCCCACATTCTCCAATCGTTATTTGATTACTCCCCTATTGTATCTTTAATTTATCATGAAATCAATACTCATTTCTTGAAAAAGGCGCATAGTTAAAAATGGGGTTACTTTTCACTCCACTGACTCCTTTTCCGCGCCCCTCTCTACAGATGCGAAATATCCGCATCCAGATCGGCCGGAACCGTACCCAGTCCGATGGATTTCAGTCTCGCAAATTCCTGGGCATTGCTCTCCCTGGGCGCATTGGGATCTGCCTGAATCGCCTCAATTCCAATCCGGTCTGTCAGAATATGCTCCGACAGTCCTTTGATTCCTGCCTCTGCAGCCATCGCTGCCCAAAGTTTTGCGATAATCACACCGCCGGGATCGTTCGTATGCGTGTAATCCTGGCTCTCCTCGTCATGCCTGAAAAATTTCTTTGCGGTGTACAATCCGAGCGGTTCAAAAAAGTCCGTTGTTGCTGTCCACAGGTCGATAAACGGAACATGCCCCCACTCCGAAACAGATTGTACTGCATCCCGGTAATCGCCCAAAAGATTCAGAATCTTGCCATTGTCGTCAAAGATAATCCGGTTAATCGGCGCATTTAAGATCGGCTTCACTGCGCGCACTTTCGCAAAATCAACATAATAGCGCAGATATCTGGCGTAACCGCCAAAGGCATCCAGTTCTGCCTCCTTCTGGTCATTATGCCCGAATTCAATCATCAGAAAATCTCCCGGACGCAATTTCCGCCGCAGTGTCTCAAAATGGAGACGAAAAACCTCTTTCGACGTCGCGCCTGACTCGGCATGGTTGGACACCGCGATGTGGTTGTCCAGAAACATCGGCAGCACCTGGCCCCAGCCGCAATAGGTTTTCTCCGGGGCGTAAGGATATTCTGCGGGCTGGTCAGTGACCGTCGAGTCTCCGATGATATAAAGTGTGGGTACTTGTACCGGAACATATTCTGAGACTACGGACAAATCGCTGTCACAGACAATATAAATCTGGATGCTGTCCACAGTATATGCCGCATCTCTGCGAATATAGTCACATACATTCACGACAAATGTAAACTTCTGTGTCTCCCCTGCGCTAATCTTCCTGTCCACAGCAACAAAACGCCTGTTCTGACAATATACCGTGTATATTGCATCCGCATGTGCGGTAATGCCCAGCGTTACCTCGTAATTTCCGTTCGGAACGGCTGTCTTTATCTCCTGTGGTTCTCTGTTGTATTGAATCATACGCTACTCTCCTTTATCCAATAATAATCACCTGTTCCCAAATGGACATGTGCGTCAGTCATGCAGGATTTCCGCTTTCCATGCCTCAATCTGTGAAAATAACTCTTCCATGTTCATTTTTGAAAAATCTGTTGTATCAACCTTAATCTGCCTGCCATCAACGCAAAAGGCATCAAATCCCCTTTGTTCTATTCCACGAACAAATCTTTCATACGAAATAGTTTTTGCTTTTATAATTTTCAGATTATTTTCTTTTTCTGGATAACAATCATTCACTACATGCCCCCTGTGCCTGTCAGGACTGCTTTCCCGTTCCAGAAAACGCTGGTAAATCACTTTGTAATCGCCTGTTAAAGTAATGGTCAATGCGGAATACTGATACTTTTCTAAAAGATTTTCCACTCCATGTTCTGACGATTCAAAATTATTCTCCAAGATAAAAGGCTGCCCTGCTTTCATGAGCTGACCTGCTGCATAATACATAATTTCCATGCTGGCAATTCCAAGATTTACTTTTTCTGCTCTTGACTGAAAACCAACATTATCAAACAGCAGTTCTTTTATGCCATCTTTTGAAATAACAGGAAGTTTCAACCTTTCTGATATGACCTCTGCCATAGTGCTTTTTCCTGCTGCTGGTATACCTGCCACCAATATACAATACATTTTTCATGCTCCCTCCAGATTAACTGTTTCTATAGCAACTCCGAGTTCCCTGATCTGTATCAGAAAATCCTCTGATACATTATTGTCCGTAATCAGTAAATCATAGTCTTGTACCTGACATACAGAATGGATGGAATTTTTTCCTATCTTCTTAGACGGGTATAGCCCAATATTCATCCCGCTGTTCTTCATAACAGCTTTTCCAAATTCCACACCGGCGGGATTATGAATGGAGGCTCCAAAATTAAAAGACAATGCTGCGTGCGATAAAAACGCTTTATTCATACGGATATTTTTTACCATTTGAATGGTATAAAAATCATGGCAGTGGCCACGA
>CAMWXA010000089.1 GCA_947178035.1 uncultured Lachnospiraceae bacterium
TAAAGAAAATATGCAATAAAAAAATCAGCCTGGTTCGAAATGGGACATGCCTTGCAAAGATTTGCGAGGTAAAGACAGCAGTAATAAAAAAACAATATTTAATAGGATATATAGGCACAATTGCAGAGTGGTTTGACCATGAACTGCTTATGAAGAGTACTCAAAAACAGAAAAATTTGGAATATCATCTGATTGGTCCCTGCGATCCGCTTCACCAGAAAGAAAACAGTAAAATAATTTACGATGGTGTGATAGAACATGCAAAACTGCCGTTTCATGTGAAAGATTATGACTGTATGATAATGCCTTTTATTGTCAATGAAATTGTGAAAGCTGTGGACCCGGTAAAATTATATGAATATATTGCACTTGGCAAATGTATTATTAGTGTTTATTACGAAGAGCTGCAACATTTTGAAGCGTATGTTTATTTTTATAGAACAGGGAAAGAATATGAAAATTTGATAAGAACATTAACGGAACAGGGATTTCCGCCTAAATATAATCAGAAGCAGCAGATAGAATTTTTGGAACAAAATAACTGGCAGGAGAGATACCAAACAATTCGTCAGCTTATGGAGCAGATGAGTTCGTATTCTATCCAGTCAGAAATTGGAGTACCAGGAGGAAAAGACTCAGGATGAAAGTGATGAGTGTATTCGGCACCAGGCCGGAAGCAGTCAAAATGTGCCCTTTGGTCAAAGAACTGGAAAAGCATATGGAAATAGAAAGTGTCGTGTGTCTTACAGGGCAGCACAGGGAAATGCTTCAGCAGGTTACCGATCTGTTTGAAATAAATGTAAAATACAATCTGGATATTATGCAGCCGGGGCAGACACTGACTTCGATTACGACTGCTGTGCTGGAAAAGATGGAGACGGTGCTCAAAGAGGAAAGGCCGGATGTGGTATTAGTGCATGGGGATACGACGACCTCGTTTGCTGCGGCATTGGCGGCTTTTTACCAGCAGATACCAGTAGGACATGTGGAAGCAGGGCTGCGTACTTATGATAGGTATTCACCTTTTCCTGAGGAAATGAACAGGTCTTTGACTGGAAGGATTGCGACGCTGCATTTTTCTCCAACATATAATAACCGAAGAAACCTGGCCCAGGAAAATGTGACAGAGCATGTTTACGTGACAGGCAATACGGTTATCGATGCTTTTCAGACAACAGTAAAGGAAGGGTACACTTACAAAGACAAGGACTTAAAGAAAATAAATCTGGATGGGAAAAGATGTATTCTGATGACTGCCCACAGAAGAGAAAATCTGGGACAGCCATTGGAAAATATCTGCTGCGCGGTAAAGAGGATTGTTGCGGAGTATGCAGATATTGAAGTGATATATCCAGTACATAGGAATCCGGCAGTGCAAAATACTGCAGCAGCAATATTGGGAGATCTGCGCCGGGTCCATTTAATACATCCGCTGGATGTGGAAGATATGCACAATCTTATGTCAAGGAGTTATATGGTGATGACCGACTCCGGCGGCCTGCAGGAAGAGGCGCCCGCCTGCGGTGTACCGGTTCTGGTGCTGAGGACAGAGACGGAGAGGCCGGAAGCTGTGGAGGCGGGAACAGTTAAAGTCGTGGGAGTAGGCGAGCAGGAGATTTATCAGAATGCAGTCGCATTGCTGACAGATCCGGCGGCGTATAGCAGGATGGCAAAGGCTGTTAATCCCTACGGGGATGGTCATGCCAGTGAGCGGATTGTGAGATCGATTTTAGATTGGAAGATACATACGACATGAAATTAATTGAAAATGCAGTAAGTTTATGCAGGGATATATATGAGGACAGAAGACTTTTGATTGACTTGTCTGCCAAGGATGTTAAGAGGCGCTTTTCGGGAACCTATTTTGGCATGTTATGGGGATTCCTGCAGCCACTTATGACTATTATCGTATATTGGGCGGTGTTTCAGTTTGGGTTTCGCAGCGGTGACGTGGGAGAGACACCGTTTGTACTCTGGTTTATTACAGGTATCATTTGCTGGCTTTTTATCTCGGAGGCATTTTCGTTTGCGAGTAATAGTCTCCTGGAATACAACTATTTAATACAGAAAGTAAAATTTAATGTAAATATTCTTCCATTAGTAAAAATATTATCCAGCTTTTACATTCACTTGTTTTTTCTGGTGATTGTTCTGATAATTTGCGCGGCTTTCGGATATTGGCCGACAGTACGCATCATTCAGCTGCTGTATTATATGATTGCAGCGATTATCCTGGTGTTTGGGATGTCCTTGCTTTCCTCTTCTATTATGGTTTTCTTCCGGGACTTGAATCAAATCATCAGTATCGTTCTGTTATTAGGAATGTGGGGGACCCCGATTGCGTGGAATTTAGATAATTTCTCTCCGGGGATACAGAGAATACTGAAACTCAATCCATTTTATTATCTGGTAGAGGGATATAGAGATGCAATCCTCGGAAGAAAATGGATTACAGACCGGCCGGAACTGGGGATTTATTTTTGGACAGTTACATTCTTGATTCTTTTTGCTGGTATCTATTTTTACACAAAGCTGAAGCCGCATTTTGCAGATACTGTATAAAAATTTGGGGATTGGAAGATGCATTTAAAAGATAAAATTCGAGTGAACCATGTGTCAAAAGTATTTAAAATGTATAATACGCCCATGGATAAAATGAAAGAAGCGCTCAGTGTTTCGGGTAAGGTTCTGCATACAGACTTTTATGCAGTCACAGATTTAAGCTTTTCGGTGGAACAAGGAGAGATTCTGGGGATAATGGGAAGGAATGGCTCTGGTAAATCGACGCTCTTAAAAATGATAACAGGAATATATGAACCGTCAGAAGGAACGATTGAAATTACTGGTAAAATATCTTCTCTCCTTGAACTGGGAACAGGCTTTCATATGGAGTATACCGGAATTGAAAATATTTATTTCTACGGAACATTGATGGGATTTACCAGAAAACAGATGGACGAGAAACTAAGGAGTATCATTGATTTTGCAGAAATCGGAGATTATGTATATCAACCGGTGAAAACGTATTCAAGCGGTATGTTTGCGCGGCTTGCTTTTTCCTGTGCCATCAATGTAGAGCCTGACATATTGATCGTAGATGAAATACTGAGTGTGGGAGACATGCGTTTTCAGGCAAAATGCTTTCGCAAATTTAAAGAGTTTCAAGACAGAGGTGTGACAATTCTGTATGTAGGTCATGATGTCGGCATGATGCGGACGTTCTGTGACAGGGCAATGTGGCTCAACAAGGGACGGCTGGTTGATATAGGAGATCCTACTTTCATCAGTGCGAAGTATACCGAATTCATGTATCTGGATGACATTACCGCATTCACGGATTATAAACTGCTTGGAAGCGGGACAAAGGCAGACGAGGAAGCCAGTGAAAGGATGGAGAAAGTAGTGCAGGAACCGAAAAAGCAGGAGCGCAAGGTAAGCAATTCTCTTTTTCCAGACAGTATCGCCCATTGGGGAATAAGACCGGGATTAATTCAATATGTAAAGATCTGTGATATCAGCAATCAGGAACAAAACATTTTCAGCACGCAGGAACATATGAGAATCGTGATAGGATTTGATGTGGATGACGATATCAAGGCAAACGATTTTTCGGTTGCGTTTTCTATCAAGAATACAGAAGGAACAGATCTGATTGTTAAGACAACTTATGATGAAGGAATAGAGATTCTGAATGGGAAGGGCCAGGAGATTATGTTTGAGTTTAAGCCCCGGCTGGCCAGTGATGATTACTATTTGGTGGTTGCTCTTGAGAATAGGGAGAATGCAGCAATTTCCTATTATGAGTATATCGAAGGGGTGTCGTATTTTAAGATGTATACCAATAAGAAAATATTTGGCGTAGTAGATGTGAAAACAAATGTTTCGTACAACGGAACACGGATAGAAAAGGGAACATTCTGTCAAGAAATGTGAATGCAGCGGCGTATTGGAACGAACGGTTTGCGTGTGATTGGGAAAAATGCCGGGGAAAGGCGTGTATAAAAACTTGAGAACATAACAAAAATCGGAAAGAGGTGCAGAAATGAAACAGATAGCGTATGTCCTGGAAAAAATATTCGGGGTAATATTTCTTGTTTTCGCAGTAGGGCTGGTTGTTTGTTCGTTTCATGGAGGAAGCGGTTTTGAACATAATGTACTTTGGTATATAAGCCGTATTATTGTGATTTTATTCTTTACTGGCGCGGTGTATTGTGCTGTAAATTTACCTAAGTGCATTACAGGAAAAGATGGATATAGGAATATTGCCAGCATATTTGTATTATCTTTATGTGTACATTTGCTGGTAGTATGGGCGGTAGGAGCATATACAGAACAGGTCAGTGATTTTGGATTTGCACTTGCATTTTCAGAAAAAAGTTTTCCGCTGGAAGAGGCGCCAGGTCAATACCGGATTATGTCAAACTGGGCGATATATCCGCTATATCTTAAATTCATTCAGGAATTATTTGGCTATGGCGATTTGACAGGAGTTATTTGCAATGCAGTACTGTGCGCTTTTTCTTCGGCACTTATTTATGTGTTGTGTTATATGGGATTAAATAATGAAAACATTGGGTATTTAGCAGCATTAATTTATACTTTCTGGCCCTCTCATTTATTGTATTCAGTTGTGCTGTCACCTGAATTCGTGAACATTTTTTTAACATTACTATTTTTATTGCTGATAGAAACAGTAATTCGAAAAAATAAAGAGAAAACGGCCTGCATAATGGTATGCTTGTCAGCAGTAGTATTGTCTTTATCGGGTTTTTTTAAAAGAACAGATAAAATTATTCTGGTAGCCTTAAGCATTATGCTTGTACTGTTTGTGATCAAGACCGTCTGTCTGCATTCTTTGAAAAAGGGAATAATAGGGGGGGTGGTAAGGTATGCAAAAAACTCTTAGTATTGCTTTTCATATGCATCTATCTTTTATCGAATAAATTGATTTTTGCCGGGTTGGATTACGCATATGGAGAAGCAGTTAACAGAGATCCAACGATGCATTTTATTTATGTAGGTTTAAATCCTCAAACATATGGCACATGGAACAAGGAGTCAGGGGGAATATACACGCAAAATGTATTAAACTGTGATTATAATTATAAAAAAGCATCGAAATTAACACTTGAACAACTGAAAGAAGAAATAAAAGAAAAAAGATATTTGACCCCTGTCTATTTTGAAAGAAAATTTGAGGCTGCATGGGAGAATAACGGAGAAACATATTGGGTAAATGAGACAATATCGGACGCTTCTCCTATTTTGAGAAAACCAAATTGGTTTTATGCAGTGAGCACGCTTACACAGAATTTCTGGATGATGACATGCATTTTTGTTTGTACGGAGGCGGCTTTTCTTTTGTTTCGTTCGGATAGTCGTCGTATGTTTGGCTGTCTGTTCCTGTTTGGCTTTGCATGTTTGCTGTTTTTATCAGAGGTACAGGGGAGGTATAAGTGCGTTATGTACCCGATTATTTCTATATTGGCAGCAGATGGGATAATGCATTTTGTTGGAGTACTGAATTATATTTTTTGCAAAGGAAAGCAGTATATATGCTCAGTCAGGAAAGTGTTTTGTAAATAACTGTACCGAAAGCGCAGTATCTTATTTTGAGTTCACATGACAACAAATGCGGACATGGACTGCTGCGGTGCGGTTTTGGCCAATAAGAAAATATTTGGCATAGTAGATGTAGAAACAAATGTTTTGTGCAACGGAACACGGATAGAAAAGGGATCATTATGTCAGAAAATGTAAATACAGCAGCGTATTGGAACGAACGGTTTGCATGTGATTGGGAAAAAATGTCGGGGAATGAACAAACGGCTTTTTTCGCAAATATTGCAGTAGAGCTTATGCCAGACTGGTTTATAGATGAAATCGTCAGAGGGAAACTTTCGATATGCGATTTTGGGTGTGCGATAGGACAGGCAGTAGACTATTTGCATTGTTTTTTTCATACGAGTGTATGCGGGGCAGATTTTTCCGAAAGTGCAATCGTAAAGGCAAAAAGAAGATACCCACAGTATGAGTTTTGGAAAACAGATATTGTCAGTGAATATCATCCGGAAATGCAGTATGATGTGGGATATGTATCGAATGTGTTGGAACACATAGAAAATCCCTGGATCGCGGCAAAAAATGTTACAAAGTATTTGAAAAGATATTTGGCTGTACTAATACCTTTTCGCGAAACAATGGAGAATAAGGAGCATTGCAACAAGTTTGATTTGGATAATATTCCACTATGCATTGACAATTTTCGATTAGTCCATGCCGCCTATAAGGACTGTGCACTTATTCAGAATACATTATACAGTAATAAACAATTACTGATAATATATGCTTCTGAGAACACAGTTGCTGCATCATTAACATTAAAGGGTTTGGTTCAGAGTTTTGAACGTGACAGAAGCAGTGAAGAACAAAAACGAATTGCTGAATTATTAGATCAGATATCATGGTTCAGGCAGGAAAAAGACAAACTGAATCAGATAATAACTGACAAGGATTACATGATAGCAGAGGCAGACAGAAAACGAAACGAATCACAGGAAAAGTGCAATCAGTATCTGAGTGAGATTGTAGAATTAAATCGCATCGTGGATGATAAGAATGAGATCATTGCCAGAGCAGACAGCCGGTTGAATGCATGTTATACTGCGGATAAAATACTTCGAAGCCAGCATGCAGAAGAATTGGAGAAATTAGAACTGCAAATACAACAATACACTTTGGATGCTGATTATATGAAAAATATGATATATGATCTGCAAATCGAAAATGAAAGAATAAAAGGGACGATTTCATGGAGACTGACAAAACCGCTGAGATGTACAGGACATTGTGTGAAACATATCAGGCAGATGTTTACCGATCATAAGATTTTCTATGCGAAAGTCAGGAATTCGAATTTGTACAGAAAATATATCAAGAAATTCGTACCACAAACATGGAAAGATAAATTGACAGATCGATATTTTCAGACGCCGGAAGCGGCATTCCTGTTTGAGAACAGCGATCAGGAGAGGCGGGTTCTGGACTGCCTGAGAAATTTCGAAGATGGTTTAAAAGACGGTGATCGACTGCTGCTTGTCTTTAGCGGAGTTAAATATGTTGACAGTGAAGGGCAGAGAAATATCCGACTGATTCATGAAGCCAAAAAGATGGGTGGAAAGATCATTTTTGCATATTGGAGATGGGGAATCAACGAAGAATTAGAAACATCTGAAAAAAATATGGTGCAGATACCGATTGATATTCTCTCAACAAAACAAGTGTTTATTTTTGAGAATTTCTTCACCAATGTGAAAGAGAAATGTCTGTTGGTAGAGTTCCCGCATCCATGTGTTACGCAGATCATAGAGATTGCAAATTCGTTTGGGTGGAAGACGGTCTATGACGCAATTGATGACTGGGAGGAGTTTTCGAAGTGTGGCCAGGCTGGGTGGTATTGTAAGGAAGTTGAGAGAAGAATAGCCAATGTTGTTGATATCAACATAGCAACAGCGTATAAACTGCGCGATAAAATAAGAGGATACGTAGTTGAGAAGAAACCATATTATGTGATAACAAATGGCGTAGATCCAGACAGAATCAAGCAAGCGGAGCGTGATCCTGAATATAATGATACAAGAGGAAAACTACAGATAGGATATTTCGGACATTTGACGGATGCGTGGTTTGACTGGGAGATGTTAAGAAAGATAGCCCAAAAGCAATGCGAATGGACATTTCATATTATTGGATATGGTGCACCAAAACATTTGGAATTGCCTGATAATATTATTTTGTATGGAAGGAAACTTCCCGAAGAATTGCCTGAATATGCAGCATATTGGGACGTGGCGATTATTCCGTTTGTCAATAATGAATTGACAAGAGGAGTAAATCCGATCAAGGTATTTGAGTATTTGCAGCTGAGGCTTCCAGTAGTGGCGTCGGATATGCCTGAAATCGCTGACTATCCTTATGTTACGTTAGCAGTGGGGGCAGAGCAGTTCCAACAGGCAATTATAAAAGCTGCAGAAATCAAGATGGATGATGCCAGAGTAGATAAATTTATTGAAGCAAACACGTGGGAAAATAAGTGGAAAGAATTTCTCGAATGTATAGACAAAATAGAGAAACGATGACGAGCTGAGGGGAGAATCCAATGAAAGTGTTGATTTCTTACGCATTCTGCACAAAAGGCGGGGTGGAAACGGCATTATACAACCGATTGAAAGAATTGAAGAAAGAACAATTGGAAGTAGCGCTGCACTTCTTTAAGGATTATGGAGGAAGTTCTTTATTTGCTGACTATCCTGGTGAGATCGTCATACAACCGAATGCCGAGAAGATACAAAAGCTGATTGAGGAGAAGTGTTATGATGCTGTGATTTCTGTTGATACATTAAAGACACTTAAAATACTGCAAAAAATGAACTACAAGGGAAAAATCGGACTAGAGGTTCACACAACATATGAGCCAAATCTGAAGTATCTGGAAGATAAGATGATAGATATTGTGAATTTTGTGATTGTGCCATCGGCATATCAAAGGAGTCTGATACAAGACAGACTTGCACATAAGAAGATACATATATTAGGAAATGCTGTCAATAACTGTATTCGATATCGGGAAGACAGTATGCCCAAATACGGGAAAAAAATAGTTTTATGGGTTGGCCGGATCGATCAGCATAAGAACTGGCGCTTGTTTTTAAGAATAGCAAAGGAACTTTATAAGAGAGATAAGAATTACCTGTTCTGGGTTGTTGGGGGATTGAAATCAGAGACATCAGAAATCTATGAATTTGAAAAAATGATATACCAGTATGGTTTAGAGTGCGTTGTAAGATGGATTCCGCAGGTATCATATGATCAAATTAGTAAACTATACAGTTGTGCAGCAAATAGTGGAGGATGTTATATTTCAACATCCATGAATGAATCCTTTGGTATGACCATTATTGAAGCTATGGCGTGCAAATGTCCGGTAATTGTGAATCGTGTGGGTGCTCTGCCGGAGTTGGTAGAAGATGGCAGAGGATTGTGTTTAGGCGGGATGGATACATTCGAGGAAATAGAGAAAATACAGACATTTCTCTCAGAGGCCTCCCATAGCGCAATGGTTGAGAAGGCGCAGGCGTATGTGCAGGAGCATTACACCAGCGTGAATATTGGCAGAACGTTTCAGATGATTATAGAACAGGAAACGAGGAGGATAGAAACGCTGTAGGCATTGAGGGAAGTGGGAAGTAAAGGAGATTCATATGTCGCAGAAAAAAGTGATAATGCGCGCAGGTATGACTGCGGTTGGACTTACATATGTCTTAAATCTATCCATTGTAAGTATTTATCCTCTGGGATTGTTTGGAATATGTATGTATTTATATACACATGAAAATACAGATGAAAAACTTTCAATATATGTGAAAGGTGTGGCATTACTCTTGTCCATTTTTTTATCTGGCGGAAAAATTGATTTCATTTTGGAAGGCGGCAGGCTGGAAGGATGTGCCGGCATGGTCTTCATTCTATTGGGAAGCTATAATTTTCTGATTTGGGCAGTGAAAGGTATTTTTCACCTGTATGATAATGTAAATAGTAAAACATATCATACAGTAAAAAAGATATATCCAAACAAGATATTTGCAATATCCTTTATTTCTATAGCGTTGGTTAACACTCTGTTCTGGCTGGTGGAATATCTAGGCGTTTTGACTTACGATAGCATCGTGCAGCTGGAGCAAATCTTGGGAGAGTGGCCGCTCAATGACTGGCATCCAATTGCACATACACTGTGGATCAAATTGTGGTATCAGATAGCATATGTATGTGGGATGGACAATAACACAGAGGCATATGGCTTTATCAGCATGATCCAGCTTATTATAATGGATATTGTGTTTTCTTTCGTAATCCGTTTTTTGTATGTAAGATCGAGGAGGTTGTGTGTCGCTGTTGGGGGAATCGCCTTTTATGGTCTGGTTTTCTATAACAGTATCTATAGCGTGACGCTTTGGAAAGATGTAGCACATGGATTTGTTGCTGTATTGCTGATATTATTCTTACTGCTTTATTTTGAGAAGCATGAGGGAAAAAGGAGAATGTATTATTTAATTGCTATTTTTATATGTGGCTGCAGTTTTTGTCTATTTCGGAATAATGGATATTACGCTTTTATTTTATGGGCTGTTTTCATGGTTTTATACAGCGTCATAAGACGGGATAAAGGCATGATAATAACAATTGCGCTAATCGCTGTCACCTGTGCAATTGTCAAAGGTCCGGTCTATTCTTCTGTGTCGGGCAGCGAAAGTTATTGGACAACAAGCGCCTCTATTCCATTACAGCAGGTTGCGTATTGTATTGCGAAGGGCAATGAACTCAAAGATGATGAGATAGAATTGCTGAGTAGGATTGTAGATGTCGAACAGATTCCGGAGGTTTATCTGGATTATATTTCAGATCCGGTGGTAAAGTTGATTATACAAAAAGGTAACAAAGAATATTTTAAGAAACATAAGAAACAGTACTTGGGTGTGTACCTTAAAATTGGGATGAGGTATCCATTAGATTATCTGGTTTCCTGGATCAGGCAGACTTATGGATACTGGTATCCGGACATATCTTACTGGGTATATAGTATTGGGGTTTATGAAAATAATTATGGGATTCATCCAGCACCCAAATTACGGCAGTCAGTTGTAAACGCTGTTCATGAAAGTGTTCAGCGCTATTCTTCCATACCGATTTATGGTTCATTCTGGTGTTTGGGGACATTTGCATGGTGTCTTCTTGTGATGACAGCGTATGTGGCACACAAGAAGAGATGGGAGTTGGCTGCTGCATTTGGTCTGCTTATCTGCATTTGGGGAACATTGTTGGTTAGTACTCCGGTATATGCGGAGTTTCGATATTTATATTCAGTGACAGCTGCATTTCCGTTGATCATTTTTATGCCTTTGTGTATTGGGAAAGAATAAGGAGAGAGAGCAGGTGGATTTCATAAGAAGAGGAGTATCCAGGGTCAGGAAAACAGGATCTCATATATACATTGAAATAATATTAGTATGCTTAAGTGCGCTGACAGGAATCAGTGTACTGCTCCTTGCAGTGGGAGGATATTCAATTAAGGTGTATCTGGGATATCTTTCAGATGTTAGACTTGTGATGCTCAATATTGTTCCTGTTATATTATTCACGTTGTTGTTATATGCTGTTGTCGGAAGGGCATGGTTCGCTTTATTATTGAGTGAACTGTTGGCTATGGGAATCAGTTTGTGCAATTACTATAAGCTGATATTTCGAGATGATCCGCTGATGTTTGAAGATATTGTTCTTTTGCGTGAAGCAGCCAATATGACCAAATCATATACTCTTTTTGTAGATGTAAAAATGGCTGCAGTAATGGGGAGTATTGTTGTTATTACAGCATTGATGTATATGGTTTCGAAAGGAGAGAAAGCAGGAAACAAAAAGAGAGTTTGTATTGCGATTACAGTCATATTATTGGGAGTAAGTGTACATTCGATATATCAGGATGCAGGGAGATATAATGCGTTTCGCAATTATGAAGTTTTAAACCAGTTTAGCGGTACACAGGCATATGTATCACGGGGATTTTTCTATCCCTTTATTCACAGTATGTTCCAGTACAAAGAAATAGAACCCGATGGATATCATTCAGATGAGGTGGAGAACTTACTTGCCCAAAAAGGGAATTGTGATATCCCGGTTCAGAAAAGGGTTCATATAATAGCTGTGATGAGAGAGGCGTATAGTGATTTCTCACAATATCATATTGCGGGATTCAAAAATGAGAGTTTTGATTTATTTCATCAACTTCAGGAAGAAAGTTACAGCGGGTATTTATATGTGAATGCCTTTGGAGGTGGAACGATTGATACCGAGCGATCTTTTCTGATGGGTACTTATAAAATAAAGGACAACATTAGGGGAAACTCGAATTCATATGTATGGTATCTGAAAGAACAGGGGTATACCGTGGAAGGTTCTCATCCTTTTTATCAGTGGTTTTACAACAGGCGCAACGTAAATGCTTATCTTGGATTTGACAGGTATCGATTTTATGAAGATACTTTTGGCGCGATGACGGGAAATTATTATCCGGAAGACGAGCTGTTTTACAAACAAATCTATCAGGACTATTTGGAGAATAAAGCAAGCGGGAAACCCTATTTTTCATTTAATGTGAATGTTCAGAGTCATGGACCTTATAGCACGGAATATCGCTTGGGAGATGAGGAGTTTCTTGTAGGTGAACAGTATAGTATTGAGTGTAAGAATGCGATGGATAATTATATGTATATAATATCAGACAGCGACGAGGAGCTGATTGAGTTTATTCATCTTTTAGAGCAGGAGGAAGATCCTATAGTTTTCATATTATTTAGTGATCATTTGCCGTGGATGGGCGATGGAAATGCTTTTTATACCGAAATGGGTATCGATTTTTCGGAACAGTCGGAAGAACTGGATCGGCTGCAGTATACGACGGAGTACTTATTGTGGGCAAATGAGTCAGCAAAAGAAGTTTTGGGGAATGATTTCGTGGGTCAGGGGCCAACGATTTCCCCTTGTTATCTCATGAATGTTTTGTTTGAACAATGTTCGTGGGAGGGACCAGCATATATGCAGGTTATGGATGAGATGAGAAATGTATTTTCAGTTGTTTCCACATCTGGAAAATATATCATTGATGATGTGCTTACCTATGAAATTTCAGAGGAGAGGAAAGACTTGTATAAGAACTTTGAGAATATTCAATTTTATTGGAGGAATCATTTTTTGTACGAAAACGTAACACTTTCAAAATCAGAGAATTGATGTTTAAAGGCAGAAAACTTTCCAGACAAAATGATGGATAATTCTTTTATTGGAGAGGTGATGGAA
>CAMWXA010000090.1 GCA_947178035.1 uncultured Lachnospiraceae bacterium
TATCAATATTTACGTTTTCATTTTTTGAAGAAGTATCTTTACCATAAATGTAATATCCTAAACCAATTAACATTTTTCTAACATTATCATCTAGTTTTTTGCTTACTTTATTATATCTGGATGCATTAGAATACTTCCTCATTAGAGAAATAAAAATCTGAACTTGTCCTCCCGGTAAATATAGCCTTGCTGTATTTCTTACCAAATCTTCTTTTAATGCATACATTATTTGTTTAACTGACATAGTTTCATCTACATCTTCCTGTGGACATAAGACTCATCTAACCTCTCCAATTGTTGTAAAATCTCACATTGTTCAGAATCCAAATTGGGAATTAGCAAAATAATTTGTCTAATAATATTTTTATAAAGTGATGAAAAAGTAGCTAGTCTCAACAAATTTTGTTCTTCAATCATAATTGTTGATTGTGTAAGATGAAGATGCGAAAGCACATAATTCATATGTTCCTTAGCAATACTGCTTCTACTAATAAACATTCTATGTGCTGTTGGAAAAGAACTATCTCCCCCTGCTGAAGTAGTTAAAACTTCTACCATTCTACAATCCAACGTTCTATTTACATCACTAATCGGAATATATCTAAAGTTTAAAAAGCACAATTCACTTGTACTTCTATCATTCTTTCTCGAAAGAATGCAATACAACTCTTAGTTTTTTCAACAATAACCATAAGCCCACTGTAATATTTAAATATAGAGTCTCCGCGATCTGTCTTTTTACCAATATCCAGTTTTACTGTTACCTTACATAGACCATCCTCCCTATTTAGTCAAGTCTTTTTTCCTTGATTTTCAAGGAATTTTTAGTTACATATCTCAGATGAATGAGCCACGATGATGGACTACTATCAGGCTGTAATAATCTCTGCCAATGCATTGCACAAATCACCCTCTAATTCCATCACCAGCAGTTCACCCAACAGACACGTTTTGTCTTTCTGCTCTTTGATCAGATTAAATATATATTCCTTTTGATCATACTCAATTGCCGCACGATCCAAAATCTGGTAACAGCGATTCACGATATCATTATCCCTGTATACTCTCGCCTGCAAAACCAACACAATATCTTCATTGGACGGCACATTTTTTAATAATATAGTTATATCATCGTTTTTCGCTGTCGCAACCTCAATCATTCTTCCATCAGTCAAAACATTGCATGTAACCTGTGCATCCTCTATACCGCAAAAAGTAATGGTGTATTCCCTGTTTTCAGGAATCAGAGAAGTCTCTCCTTTTGCACTGAATATATGCAGACAGCCTTCCTCCTCCTGCCATTTATAACTGGTTCTCACACATTTTCCTTCCTGATAATCAGTTGTTATATTGTCGTCCTCATATAAAGTAAACGCTCCATCCGCTCCCGCATACACATAGAGGTGCAGTCGTTTAGGATTTTCATCAGCACTTTCCATATAATCGTCCTGAAAGGGAACAATTGCACCAGTTTTAGCCAATACCGGAATGGTTGTAATATCACGATACAGATTCATTTTCCTACCGCCATGGTAACGCAGCCCTGTGAATATATCGTACCACTCTCCTTCCGGAATCCATACTGTTGTCTTTGCCATGCCCAGCGCCTTTATACAGGGCGATGTAACTGCTGCCACCATCATTTCACTTCCAAACAGATATTGATTCGGCACCTTATATGCTTCCTGTTCCCCAGGATACTGGTAGTACATGGGCAATATCATAGGAATTCCCTCTGCATACTGCCTGTAATTCATGGTGTACAGATAAGGGATCATCTTGTGGCGAAGCCGTAAAAAGTCTTCTATCACCATGCGCACTTCTGTCCTGTAACGCCACGGCTCCTTTGAGTTGAACTGGTTATTTGTTGAGTGCAGACGCATAATCGGAGAAAACACCCCAAACTGCACCCATCTTCCGCTCAGTTCATCGTCCCTTACCCCTCCCATATGTCCTCCGATATCATGACTCCACATTCCATAGCCTATATTGGAAGCTGTCGCTGTAAAAAAGGGCTGAAAATCAAGTGATTCCCACGATATAATTGTATCTCCTGAAAAGCCGATCGGATAGCGGTGGCTTCCCGGACCTGCATACCTTGAAAAAGTCATGGGGCGTTTTCCGTCACGTCCATTATCAAGAAAATGATAATGGTTGAGCATCCAAAGCGGATCCATCCCTTCAACCTTAGACAGACTGCCCTGCTGCCAGTCTATCCACCAGAAGTCAACCCCCGCTTTTTCCTGGGGATGATGCAGATATGTAAAATACGCCTCCACAAATTTCTCATCTGCTATGTCAAAAGAAATCGGAAGTTCTTTGTCCATGTCGGTATCATCCATGTCCAGCGCCTTAGCCATATCCTCATACATATCCTCATAAGCCCGCACTCCATCTGCCGGATGCACATTCAGCGTCACGTGAAGCCCCTGTTCGTGAAGCCATTGCAAGAAAGTATCCGGATCGGGAAATAATTCCCGGTTCCATGTATATCCCGTCCAGCCGCTTCCGTAACGCTCATCAACATCCACCAAATGCCAATCCATATCAATTACTGCAACAGAAAACGGAATATCTTCCCTGTTAAATCGCTCCATCAGTTCGCGGTAACTTTTCTCTGTATATTTGTGGTATCTGCTCCACCAGTTACCAAATGCATATCTGGGAATCATCGGTATTGTTCCGCAAAGTCTGTAAAAATCCTGTATACAGGTCAGATAATCCATTCCATATCCCCAAAAATACAGGTCCTCCTCCGGATTCTTCCGTGTTTCCACCCAGCCATCTTCCTTGATAAGTAAAGATTTACTGTCATCCAACACTGCATAACCTGTTATGGCAACCAGACCATCTTCAAGTGCTACTGCCCCCTTTGCACCATCCAAAGTTCTTGCAGTCCCCTTAAAGTTACCCTGGCCAAATGAATACTCCGTATCCCCATAATGCCATACATTTCCAAATGGAACAGAGCTTCCCTTTACTTCAATAAAAAGACCATTATGGCTAAAACGTTGTTTATCATAATGCAAATGGATTCTGTCCGTAATAATCTCCAACTGATTCCCAGAATCCACCACCTGATATTCACACAATCCCAAATCCCTGTTCCACACAGTCTGCGTTGGGCTATCTTCAAATCCCCCATGTTCCGCATATTCCAGCCTGATAAGCCCTGATGTTAAAATACTGATGCGATAACACACACCTTCTACTATATTTTCTTTCCTGCACTTAGGCTCTGCCTGTATCTGATAATATTTTTTCATTTTATTCCCATACCCTTTCTGCAATTTAAAAACTAGAATTTACTCATTCTTTTCCAACAAATACATTCTGGCTTCATAAGGATGCAGAAGCATTGTTTGGTCTATATCCTGATAGTTACTGATGAGAAGTTTTCCAGCGGCACCAGAAACATCTAACGGACAGTTTACTGTCTGACCATAAAAATTGCAGATAACAAGAAGCCGGGAATCCACATCCTCTCTGGTATAGGCAAATATGTTTTCATCCTCCCTGAGCAGCATCTGAAAATCACCATCAATATATACAGGATATGTTTTGCGTAAACGAATCAACTCTTTATAGCATCCAAAAATCGAATTGGCATCCGCTCTTTGCTGCGCGGCATTGATCTCCTTATAATTGGGATTAATTTTCATCCATGGCTTTCCTGTTGTAAATCCCGCATTTTCTCCATTGCTCCACTGCATTGGCGTTCTTGCATTGTCCCTGCTTTTGGCATGAATAGAACGCATTATATCGTCTTCTTTATATCCCTTTTCCAATCGCTCCTTATACAAGTTCAGGGTTTCAATATCCTGATATTGGTCTATTTCATATGCCACATTTGTCATCCCAAGTTCCTCACCCTGATAAATATAAGGTGTTCCCTGCATTCCATGTAGAAGGATTGCCAGCATTTTTGCCGACTCTACGCGGTACTCCCCATCATTTCCCCAGCGGGATACAATTCTTGGCAAATCATGATTGTTCCAAAAAAGACTGTTCCACCCTTGTCCGCACAATGCTGTCTGCCAGCGCTCAAACACCTCTTTAAGCTTCAAAAAGGGTAGTGGTGCCAAATCCCACTTTTCCTTCCCCGCTATCTGGTCTAAACAGATATGTTCAAACTGAAATACCATGGAGAACTCACTGCCATCAGGATTGCTGTACAATTTTGCAAGTTCTGTGGTCGCTCCCCATGTCTCCCCGACTGTGACCAGATCCGCTTTTTGAAATGTCTCCCTGCTCAATTCCCTTATAAATTCATGCAGTCTCGGTCCGTTATTGGTAATATGTTCGTCCGGCTCTTTTGCAATCTGGTCAATCACATCCAGCCGAAATCCCCCGACGCCTTTTTGAATCCACCAGTTGATCATATCATAAATTTCCTGACGCACTTTGGGATTCTCCCAGTTTAAATCTGGCTGTTTTACGGAAAACTGATGAAAATAGTATTGCTGTACTTCCGGAACCCATTCCCACGCCGGCCCGCCAAAGGCTGCCCGCATATCATTCGGATACACTCCTTCCACACCATCCCGCCACACATAATAATCATGATATGGATTTTCCCTGCTCTTTTTTGCTTCCTGAAACCAGTAATGTTCATCCGAAGAATGATTCAATACCAAATCCATTATAATATGAATCTTGTGTTTTCCTGCTTCCCTAATCAGTTCTTCCATATCCCCCAAATTTCCAAACATCGGATCAATATCCCGATAATCAGAAATATCATATCCATTATCATCCTGCGGAGATTTGCATACAGGAGAAAGCCAGACGGCATCGATTCCCAAATCTTCCAGATAATCTAATTTCGATATGATTCCCTGTAAATCTCCTATACCATCCCCGTTGCTGTCTGCAAAACTACGGGGATAAATCTGATAAATCACTGCACTTTTCCACCATTTACTACCCATCTTTAAAACATGCTCCCTTCTAATCTCTTACAGATTTATTACAGCCATGCCGCCCCGACATGGCTGTAATTTATCGCCTATTGTACTTGTTCTGAAATTTCTTTTATAATCTGAGCGCCGCCCTGAGCATTCCAGTCTGTCACAAACTGTTCAAAACCACTCTCAACATCAATGTCGCCTGTCACAATTTTAATAAATGTTTCTTCCTCCAGCTTTTCCAGATTTGCCCAATTTGTTTCCATCGTGGAAGTCGTTTTCGGGAAAATGGGGGTAACCCATGCAAATTTGTTATTCTCCGTCACGGATTGAATCAGTCCCACACCCTTTAGTCTACAGTGATATCTCGACCAGTTGTCAGCATCCACATCACCCTCTAAGTACCTCTGGATAGCAGGAATATTCGTGCGGGTTTCCAGCGCGCTTACATCCTCCAGTGCCAACTCATTATTGATACCTTTTACCATTTCCACATAGTCATCCAGAAGTGATGTATAGGAGTTGACTTCAATATTAAATGGTCTGCTGGAACCGTCAACACCATTTGTAACATAATTTTTTACTTCCGGATATTTCTCCAAAAGCGATGTGTCGTTTACCAGCGTATCGTAAAACAGATTTGCAATCTGAATCGCCAATTCCGGATTGGAAAAATCCTTTTTCACAACAATATATCCGCCGGTCGCGTCATTATGCTTGCAATTAATCATTCCGTTTGCATCTTCCACGACATATGGTTCAAATGTCGCCTGATCGTTTAGGGCATATACATTGCTCAGCAGCCAGCCAGGAATATGCCATACACCAAAAGCAATGCCACATTGTCCGTTTGCCAAAAGAGCTGTAATATCATCCCAGGTTCTTGTTCCAACCTGCGGATCAAGAATCCCCTCCTGAAACCATCCTGCGACTACAGAAAGAGCTTGTTTCATTTCTTCTGTAGTGGATCCGTAAATTACATTTCCATCTTTCTCCATCCATGTCTTAGGAAATGCGCCCAATGCATATGCTATGGAATTCATACTGAATGTGCCGTCCGGATCGCCGCTTGTCAGCCATGGTGCAAAAGCAATACCGACTACATTATCTACATTTGCAGGATTTTTATCCATAAAAGTCCTTGCCACTGTCTCCAAATCCTCTATTTTGATACACCCGTCATGATCTTCGTCGATATCAAGCCCGATCTGGTCCAGCCAGTCACTCCGAATCCATGCTATGCTCGGACCATTGTCACCGCTTGTTCCGGGCAATGCCATCATTTTTCCATCAAGGGTTACATTCGCCAGTGCTCTGCCATCATAGGAATCATAGAGTGATTTGAGATAATCACTTGCATATTCGTCATAAACCTGTGTCAAATCTGCGATCAAATCATTTTCATATAGTTCTTTTAATATGTCCAGGCTTCCGATTTTCATCATGTCAGGGATTTCTCCCGCCGATAACGCAAGAGAAACCTGTCTGTCATAATCCTCACCGTTTGCCTCAAATTCATCTGTAATGTCTATATTCAGCTCTTTCTCCGTCATTCTTACATAGGCATTATCTTCATAAGTATCCCCATCCGGAAATGTAACATTCTGCAATGTCTGTCTGCCCATAGAAACCTGAATTGTACCCCGTTCTTCGGCGGTCTCTGACGATACCTTTTCCGTACTGCCAGTGCCTGCTCCTCCTCCCACACTACCGCTGTCTGATGGTGTATCCTTTGAAGAACATGCCGTTGCCGTTAAGACTAATGATGCCGCTGCTACAATACTCGTCAGCTTTGTCAAAAAATTCCTCTTCATAATTTTCCCTCCATAAATTTACTTGTCTGCTACAGTGTTCGTGTATTTAGTATATATTTTGACACCCTCTAAAGTAAATATAACAAATTACACATTCATAAAACATTTTACAGTTTTTGTTACTGTTCACTCCGTTCCAGTAACAGGTCAAAATCTATGCAAAATTTGCTTCGCAAATGGATTTTGACTTAACAAGCTATACGTTTTCTCACGGACTTAGCAGTAAATGCTAAGTCCTGTCTGACAGTAACCAGTTTTTACTTTCTACATAATTGTGACATTATCATACTTTCATTATTGTGACTTTTCTGATGTTTTAAATTTGTCAATCATATGTTCCAGCTTAACTGCATCTTCCTTAAGTAAATTGATCTCATCTGCTAACGCTGCTACTGTCTTAACCTGTCCATCCAGAGTAGCCGTAATTTCCCCCATGGCTGCTGCTGTCTGTTCTGTAACAGTTGAAACATTATCGATGACTTCCTGTATTTGCTCTTTGTCACGGTCTACTTCCTGTATACTTTTGGCGATATTTTTTATCCCGTCGATCAGCACTTCCACACAGTTGTTAATCTTGCTGAATATGTTTATCGCTTCCTCCAGCAGATCTGTCTGTGAGAAAATAATGTTTTCTGCTTCTTTTGCAGCAGATGCTGTCTGCCCGGTCAGTATGGCAACATTGGCTACAACTTCCTTTATATGCTTTCCTGCCTGCATGGATTCGTCAGCAAGTTTCCTGATTTCTTCCGCTACTACTGCAAATCCTCGTCCCTTTTCGCCTGTCCGTGCCGCTTCGATTGAAGCATTTAAAGACAATAAATTTGTCTGCTCCGCAATACTGCTTATAATTGTCACAAAATTTTCAATTTCGGAAGATTTTTGCTGGACATGATTAATTTGCCCGACAAGCACTTTGGTAATTTCTATTGTAAGCTCAGATTTCCCATGTAAATCATTGACAATTTCATCTCCCTGTTTTGCCGCCTCTGTCGTTTCATAAATGGTTCCTTCCATATTTTCGGCCTTATTACAGACACTTCTTATTTTTTCTGCGAAATCAGCCATTTTATTATTTCCGGTTTCTACCACGCCAACCTGATCCTGCATTCCGTCTGTCACTTCATCCACAGCAATAGAGATATCTTTTATGGCATCCTTAATCACATTCGACTGACCGGCAACTCCGTCTGCCATTTTTACCACACCGTTCCCAAACATGCGCATATTCTCAATGATAGATTTCATGCCTGACAACATGTCGTTAAGTCCTTTTGATAAAATTTCAAATTCATCCTTTCGCTTTACCCGAAAGACCTGCGTGAAATCCCCCTTGGCAACTTCGTCCAGATTTTTTGTCACATCAAACAATGTTCTTCCTATACCAGATGCTATTTTACTACCAATAATAAATGCAATAATAGCTGCAAACACAACCATAAAAATACTTAAATTCCGAATAAACTGTATTTCACCGACAATATTTTCCTGTGGAACCAATCCGCACAGCATAACCCCTGTATTTCCGACAGGTGCATACACATATAAGTATTTTTTCCCTGCATTTTCTACATACTTGCATCCTTCTTCTGCATTTCTGCTTTCTGTATAAAAATCTTTGTCTGAAAAAACAACCTGACCATCATTTCCTTCAAATTTGATATCTCCATCTTCCTGCTGAATGCGGACAATTTCTCTTCCATCCGGTGCTATCAATGCCTTTATTGCATTATTCCCCAGATCAATTCGTGCCAATATCTCATCCACTGTTTCCATTTTTACATCCAAAATAAGATATGTGTTCGCACTGGAAAACCTCTGAATATATGTGAGGGAATATCTGTCAACCGATATAGACAATTCCTCATCAATCCATGAATGATATCCAAACCAGCCCTTCTTTAATTTTTGTTCTGCAATCGTCTTTCCTTCATTCGACTCCATAAACCCCTGATATGCATCTTTACCTATTTTTTGAGAAGAGGATGTAATCGGTTCTCCTTTTTCTGGTATGATATGATAGCTGTATATGTAGCTTACACTTGCACAGGTCTGGATAAGGTCGGTCTTCGCATCATTCCATAATTTCGTTCCTTCAGCACCTTCCTGTTTAAAAAATGCTTCGTAATATGATGTCATAGTGCTTCCGGTTACCTTTTCCAGTGATTTCGACGAAACGTTATTCAAAAGCAGGTCGCAGTACATACTCATGGCTAATACATTACTCTTCGATGACTCCTCAACTTTTGATTTGATTGTATCCGATGCCGTAATATAAGAAACTGTTCCCAATATGACAATCAGTAAAACGGGAACCAAAAATGCTTTCATCAGTGTTCCTTTAATACTTCTTTTTCTCTTTTTCCTCATACGAATACCGCCTCTTCCAATATCTTCATACTTAAATTTGGGATCATCGTCTGTTTTACTGCTTGATGCCTTACTTAGAAATTCTCCGAACTTCTTAATCATTTCGTATCTGTTCAGTATCCTCACAGATACGAACCGCAAGCCCATTAAAATCAGCTCCGCTGATGGGGCTTGCTCCGGCTCAATCTGCGTTTTCATACGATTTATGCGGTTCCGCATAAATCTGACCTAAACAGATACATCATTTCTTATTTCATGTAAATCATGTCCCAGTACTCCAGCGCAGGAACTACAAATTCGAAATATTTGCCGCCTGCATCCTCGCCTTTTTCAAATGACAGTTCTGTGCTCATACCTTGCTCAATCGTAAAAGAAGCCATATTGATCTCTGTAATCTCTTTATTTGTATAATACTTTACATCAATATTTTGCGTATATGCAGGCGCTTCCTTTTTTCCTCTTTCATCACGCCACTCGTTATCTGTTCCCAGCAGATTGATCAAATGAAGAATTTCGTATTCGCTGTCAGCCCTGGTATATGCCCATATTGTATTGCTCTGGCCATCTTTACTGACCTGATGGTCCGCAATCTCCACTCTGTTTTCTGTTGTAAACTGTCCATCCCTTAACAGATTTTCATATGCCACTATAAAATCTGCCATTTTTACCATATAATCCTGCAATTCCTCTCCCATTGGGATATCATCATCTGGATAATATTCCACATGGAGCATATGGTCTCCATTTCCGATTTCAAGCCTGGAACCACCTGCGGCGTATACAGCAGAATCACACAGCAGTACCCCAGGCGCATTCAGCGTTCCTGTTGTCTTGTAATAATTGATATACGCTTTTACCACAAGCGATTTACCTTTCTCATCGACAGAATATGGTTTGCTTTCTTCCATTGTCCGTTCAATCTCTGTGACCAGAGATTGATAATTGTCATACTGTACTCCATTCCTGTCTGAATCCCATGGCCAGAATTCTGTATAAAGAACATCTACGTCACTTGTATTAACCTGTTCTATTCCTTGCGCCCCTACTGGATTAAAAGACAGATAGTGTCCGCCCAAAGCTTCTTTTGCAGCATTCAGAAATTGTCTGTAAGATTCTTTCACCTCATAAACCGGCTGACCATTTTCTCCGATCCCCAGTGGATTTCCCGAGACATCTACCATTTTCCCCCAGTCCCCCACCGTGTCACCATGCCATCCGTCGAAATCCAGCACTTCAAAAATATGGTTTTCCTGTGCAAAAATATACTGCTGCCATGATCTATTTAAAGGATTCATGAAATATAAGTTTCCGTTTCCGGAGGGGGAAGATCCCATCTGATACATAAAAGCTCCTTCCCCTCTTTCATTATCTGGTGCAAAATAAAGCTGCCACGCTGCCGCTTTCGTCGGATTCCCATCTATATCCTTCACAAAGCTGTCTGTTCCGGCATAAATCATGTTATATGCCATATTAACCATATTTTTACCATGCGCAAATTGAAGATACTCCTTAACGGTTTTCCCATATATCCTGCGTCCTGACCAGTCTTCCCACACACCAGGGACTTGTCTGGTAATGTCCGCAGGCAGAGGCTCATGATGCAGAGCATGCCAGTCATAATATTCGATCGCATTGATATGATATCGGTTCATGTGTTCAATTTTTTCTTCTGCATTTTCTTCTTCCCCGTAATCACACAGATATCCGTAACGCGGAAATTTGATCCATTCCGAAGAAACATCCAAACCAATCGTATCTTGTGCTATACGATTCCCCTTCTTGTCGGTCAGCTGCATACATACCAGATAGCCTTGATAATCCCTGTCAGGCACCGTCCAGATGAAAGATATGTTCTTATCTGCTTTTGGTTCCAAAGCCAGACTCTGCTGGTCTGAATATACCACTTCATCCAAATGATACACATTCATTTTAAGCCATAGATTATCAATGATTGTTTCCGTCAGATTCCCGACAGTGACTGTTATTGTTGTTTTCTCTCCTGGAGCATATCTTGCTTTGTCTGTCCCGTTAATTAAGATTTCCAACTGTCCCACTTCATACAGCCCTCCCTGTCTGTTCCCGCATATGCGGAATACTACTGTGAATAAAATAAGCATCATACAAAGCCCTGCAATGATCCATTTTCTCCTGTCTAACGCCGTTTTCATCTATTAACTTCCTATTCTTTTACAGATCCCATAACCATTCCAGTGATCAGATATTTTTGCAGTATCGGGTAGATCATCAGCAGGGGAATAACCGCCACGACGATCTTGGCTGCATTCAGGTTCTTGTTTGAAAGTTCAGTCACATTTTCCAGTGTAGCGCTCGATGCGCCACTTTTGAGCAGCTCCTGAATATCCACGTTGAGAGATTGTATGTAAGTCATAATCGGAAAATTCTCGACTTTGCGCATATAGATTAATCCGCTGAAAAAATCATTCCAGCTGCCCACGATACTAAACAGGGACACCGTTGCAATGCTTGGCTTGGCGCAGGGAATCATGATCCTGAGTAATACCTGAAAAGGGCTTGCACCATCTATCAGCGCCGCCTCCTCCAAGGATTTCGGAATCCCCAAGAAGAAATTCATCAGCATAATCACATTGAAGATGGGAAGCGCTCCTGGCAACACCAGTGACCATATCGTGTCCAAAAGTCCCAGATTTTTTACCAGGATATAGGTGGGAATCATTCCCCCATTGAACAGCATGGCAAAGATCAGCAGGTTCATATATATGTTTCTGGCGCGAAACTCTTTTTTGCTCTTTGTCATCGCATAGGCCATTGGAATTGTCACTGCCAGATTTAGCGCTAAAGCAAGAATTACCCTTATGACCGAAATCATAAAAGAATGCCAGAACTGTCCGTCAGAAACAATTTTATTGTACGCAGTCAGCGTAAAATCCACTGGCAGCACACCAACCCTGTTTGCAGAGACAGCAGCACTTCCACTGAGGGAAATCGCCAAGATATTCAGCAGCGGAAGCAGGCAGCTAAGCCCCAACAATAACACAATCACATAAATAATCGTTGTCCTCACTTTGGAGCGGAAACTTCTATTCTCAACCATCGGTTCACCTCCTAAAAAATTTTCTGGTCTGTCAGTTTCTTCGTTAGTGCATTCGCTGATAACAACAACACCATTCCAACAATAGAACGACACAGGCCTACTGCAGAACCGAAGCTGTACTGCCTTCCTACCAGACCGATACGGTATACATAGGTATCAAGTACATCTCCCGTCTCATAAACAATCGGAGAATATAAATTATAAATCTGGTCAAATCCTGCGCTGAGTATGCTGGTAAGGTTCATTGCAGTCATCAGCAGGATAATGGGAAGCATTCCGGGAATTGTCACATTCCATACCCTTTTCCACCATGAGGCTCCATCCATTGTCGCCGCTTCGTGCAGACCTGGATCAATGGCTGTGATCGCCGCAAGATATACAACAGAATTGTAGCCAAACTCTTTCCATACATCCGTTCCAACAATTAATCCAGGGAATACCTTACTGTTCCCAAGAAAATTGATCTTATCTAACCCGACAGCAGTAAAAAACTGGTTCACAGATCCATCCAGTCCAAACAGGTTCGTCACAACAGACGCAAGTACAACCCACGACAAAAAATGGGGAAGATACACGATTGTCTGTACCGTCTTTTTCATAAATTTGATGCGTATCTCGTTTAACAAAATCGCAAACGCAATCGCAAGAATCATTCCAAATACCATTTTTCCAAGTGCGATCACGACTGTATATGTCTCATATACACAACACCGAGCCCCCGAGAACGA